>NZ_LWGF01000840.1:0-1177 GCF_001635355.1 Oleiphilus sp. HI0125 | reverse complement strand
TTGCGCGTAACCCCCGCAAGTCTCAGTCGCTGAACAGACTATTCCAGCGCCATTCAGCAGTATCTCCTTGAAGCCTCTCTGGCACAGCGCGTAAGCTATGCGCCACGCTGGACAGGATTTTTAAGGAGACCTTTATGCGTCCAATTATAAAAACAAGTTTGCTTGCTTTATCCGTCGTTTTCGCGAGCAACCTATTCGCACAAACACCTCAAGAAAAAGGCTTAGAAATCGCTATTGAAAGCGACAAGCGTAATCAGGGCTGGCAAGACTCCACCGCTGATATGACAATGACTCTGCGCAATAAACAAGGTGAAGAAAGTATTCGCTCTTTGCGAGTTAAAAGCCTTGAAGTTGAAGATGATGGCGATAAGAGCATGACCATCTTTGATGAACCCAAAGATGTACGCGGCACCGCCCTACTCACCTTCTCTCATAAAACTGAAGCTGATGATCAATGGCTGTTTCTCCCCGCATTGAAACGTGTAAAACGCATTGCATCACGAAATAAATCAGGCCCGTTCATGGGCAGTGAATTCGCGTTTGAAGATTTGAGTTCACAAGAAGTCGAAAAGTATACCTATAACTACCTTAATGATGAGGCCTGCGGTGATCTGGAGTGCTTCGTGGTGGAACGTACTCCTACTGACAAATATTCTGGCTACACCAAGCAAATCGCTTGGATTGACCAAACAGAATATCGCGTTATCAAAATCGAATTTTATGATCGCAAAAAGTCCTTACTCAAAACACTCGATTTTAAAGGCTATCAGCAATATTTGGGTCAATACTGGCGTCCAGAAATGATGCTCATGCAAAACCATCAAACTGGAAAATCAACCGACCTTACGTGGTCAAACTATGCCTTCCAAACTGGGCTAGCGGATGGTGATTTCACCAAGAACAGTTTGAAGCGCGCCAAATAGCCGCTCGATCGATTCGAATGCATTGAGAGCTACCTTAAACCGCTGAGTTTCATAAAAGGAACTGAGAACATTAGGTAGCTTTCAACTCTCTGAACTTCCTCTCAACACGCTGATTTAAGTCAACACAGAACTTCTCTTCGCAGAATTCATCTTGAAATATCAGCTCTTTCGCTTAAAACTGCGTCAAAATCCAAACCACTTGGTCAGCAATCCTAAAAAAATCGTGATAAACTCGCCCGCCTTGTTCGCAATGT
>NZ_LWGF01000839.1:0-1211 GCF_001635355.1 Oleiphilus sp. HI0125 | reverse complement strand
CTTGCTGAAAACTCTGGAAGAACCGCCAGAGCATGTGAAATTCTTATTTGCGACCACCGATCCTCAAAAATTACCGATTACGATCCTATCACGTTGCCTTCAGTTCAATCTGAAGAATATGACGCCGGAAAGAATCGTTCATCACTTGAAGTTTGTTTTATCACAAGAGCAAGTCAGTGCCGAAGATGCCGCATTATGGGCGATAGCTCGGGGTGCTGATGGCAGTATGCGTGATGCCTTGAGTCTGACGGATCAGGCTATCGCCTATACCCAAGGTCAGTTAGGTGAAACCGCCGTGAGTGCCATGCTTGGTACAGTGGACCAGAAGAAGGTGTATCGTTTACTCGACATGCTTGTAGCGCGTGATGCAAAAGCAATGCTAGGCGTTGTAGCTGAGCTAGCAGAATTTGCGCCCGATTACGCCTCAGTGCTTGAGGTCTTGGTTTCGGTGTTTCACAGAGTTGCCATTGAACAGGCAGTAGCTGGTGCAACGGATAATAGCCAAGGCGATCAGGAGCGTATCACCTTTTATGCGCAAAACTTAAGTGCAGAAGATGTGCAGCTTTACTATCAAATTGCGCTAGTGGCGAGAAAAGACTTAGCGATTTCACCGGACGCGCGCTCAGGGTTCGAAATGGCTTTGTTACGCATGATGGCATTTTGCATGGCACCACCTACTAAGCCGGTGACGCAGGCACTAGCGCCTGAGGTTTCAACGACACATGCGCCGCCAGCTCATGAAGTTCAGGGTGAGATTGAAACTGCTTCAAGTGAAGCCGATGTGAGTGATCAAACGAGTGTACAGCCAGAGCCTCTGACAGTGAATTCTGAAGTAGCAGAAATGCAGCAGGAATCAGAGCAGACTTCAGAGCCGCAAATAGAACCGCAAAACGATGTTGCCGCAGCGCCTGTTGAGCAAGTTCCTGCATATATGAACGAAGCTCCGCCATTGCAAGATGAACATCCTGCACCTGCAATAGATAATCAGCAAAGCTTGGTTGAAGAGCCTGTCGAAGCAATGATTGAAGCTGCGCCTATGCCATCTGAGATCAACTCAACTGTTGATACGCAAGCGAACGAGAGTCAAAAAAAAACACCTAAGTTCGATGACTCTCAAGACTTAGATAGCATGAGCTGGCCGCGTCAGGCCATTAGACTTGGTTTGACAGGCATGACTCAAAACCTACTTATGAATATGGTGAAGCGTATTC
>NZ_LWGF01000838.1:0-1069 GCF_001635355.1 Oleiphilus sp. HI0125 | reverse complement strand
TTCTGCTTGAAGGGAAAATGAATCTAGGTAAGCAAGAAGCTGCGATTCGTTATGTTACGTGGTTTTTGAATAATGATAATTACACGAGACCGTCACCAAAAGAGCTCAGTCTCCCAACATTTCTCGTGAGTGAAAAACAGGCGGTTGATGCGATTACAAGGTCGCTTGAACAGTATCGTTCACCCAAAGGAAAAGCGCTGGCTTTGTTAGATATGATGAATACTGATGAGCCGAGCATGCTGGTTCTATTAGGTGAGAACGCACGCTTAAGTAAGCGCATAGAGCTTGCGCAAAAATTACTAGCTTACTCGGGTGTACATAGCAAAACTGCACAAGGCTTGATGCTGCGTGATCGCAAACGCAACACGCCTATTCAGCAATTTTTAAGGGTTTACGAAGAGGGCGCGTGGCATACCATCGATGCCTTAGAAGAGTATGTAATTCAGCCTAACCGACTAATTTTGTTCCAAGAGGGCGATGAGCCGCTTATTGAAATTTACGGAGGTCGAAATGCGGAACTTCGTTTTTCAATGCTCAGAGAGTATCGCAATGCGCTTGCCACGTCGGTAGAGAGTCAAGGGATCGCAGATAGCTTGTTTATCGACTTTTCAATTTATTCTTTACCGATTTCTGAGCAAAGCACTTTTAAGTTGCTATTGATTATTCCCTTGGGCGCTTTGGTTGTTGTTATTTTTCGAAATCTAATCGGCATCAGAACGTCCGGGACGTTTATGCCGGTATTAATAGCTATGGTGTTTTTGCAGACTGAGCTCATTGTCGGGCTGACGCTGTTTGTCTTGGTGATTAGCATTGGCTTGTTACTTCGATCTTGGCTAAGCCGTCTGAATTTACTGCTGGTGCCAAGAATCGCGTCAGTACTTGTGTTTGTGATTATTATTTTTGCAGCTATTGGTATTGCGAGTCATAAACTTGGTATCCCATGGGGGCTTAAAGTGACGTTTTTCCCTATGATAATTACCGCATGGACGGTTGAGCGTCTTTCTATTCTTTGGGAAGAAGAAGGTCCAAGAGAAGTCGGGATTCAAGGCTTAGGTAGTTTGCTCACGGC
>NZ_LWGF01000837.1:0-667 GCF_001635355.1 Oleiphilus sp. HI0125 | reverse complement strand
TAGAATCTCACGCCCGTCTGACTACAAAACGAACAAATCTGCTTGATGGGAGGTACCAATAGTGCCTTGGCTGATCGTTTGTGTGTCAATTCTTGCTTCTCTGAACTCAAGCCATCTTTTGGCAAATGAGAGTTTTACTGTCAATTTTGGCGAGTCTGCGAAAGCGGAGAAGATTGGTGATTTACGACCTCGTGTTTTAGCGCTCGATAAGAAACCGATTCCCGATGTCTCGGTTAAATATGTAATGAAGCGCTATCGAAAGCTTTTCGAAACCGCCCAAAGTCCAGAAGTACGTATTGAAGCATTGAATCGCTTGAATAATTTGAGCGCGAGTTACGGCGTATCAGAGAAAGGTCTGACGGTAGATCCTTACGTTCACGCTGACGTCGTGCTCGATACCTACCAAAAGATTGTTGATTCTGGTGATACATATCAGCGCATGGATGAGTTGTTGTATCAGACAGCAAAAGCAACAGCATTTACGGGTGACATACTAGAATCGATCAAGCGATTAGAATTACTGGTTGGGCTATATCCAAATGCAAAACTCGCTGATGAAGCATTGCTGCGCTTAGCGGAGGGATATTTTGATTTGGCCGATTTTAATCGAGCACGCGACTACTACGCGAAGCTACTTAAAAAATCGAAAGCTCCAAGAATGCGAGCC
>NZ_LWGF01000836.1:0-854 GCF_001635355.1 Oleiphilus sp. HI0125 | reverse complement strand
TGGGCTGGAAGGCGTGGTATCGAATGTGAGTGCAGATACTTTATTGGATGAAAAGACAGGCACGAACTACTATCTGGTGAAACTTACTGTCGCCAATATGCTGACCGACGTAGCTGGAAATGAGTTGCCTATTATTCCCGGGATGCAGGCAGCGGTTGATATTCAAGTTGGGCAAAAGTCGGTGTTGGAATATTTCTTTAAACCCGTTCTTCGGATGGTTAAGTCATGAGTCATTTTTCAATTCTGTGGCGCACTTTACTTATGATCTTCGTGTGCCTATATACGAGTAAAGGCATCACAGGAAGTTTAGAAGCTGTTGTGCAAGAAAGTTTGTCGACGAACCCTCAAGTTCGCTTTAGCTTTAGCGCCCTAAAATCGGCGTATTATCAAGATAAAAGCTCGATTGCAGGGTTTTTGCCAACCTTACGTTTAAGCGGAGATTACGGCCGAGAATATACAGACAATGACCAACGCAGCAGTACTGATATGACGCGTCGTCAGGCACGTTTGCAGTTGCGCCAACCTCTATACCGAGGAGGACAATCTGCGGCGGAATCCTCTCGTACTCGAGCGACCTTTATGTCGGCTAGCTATCGAGTGAAAGAAGCCTCTGAAAACTTCGGTTTAGAGATCGTTGAAAACTATTTGAATGTGCTTAAAGCCAAAGAGCTGGTATTACTCGCACAGGAAAATCTCGATATGCATTACAACATCAAACAAAAGGTCGATGACAGGCACGAACAAGGTGTCGGTGACAAAGCAGATATTGCACAAATTAATGGGCGTATTAGTCGTGCGGAAGCGAACTTAAACAATGCCCGAAATGAATTGATGGACACCCGCAGCCGATATAT
>NZ_LWGF01000835.1:0-1077 GCF_001635355.1 Oleiphilus sp. HI0125 | reverse complement strand
TTTGACCCCACGTTCGTTCTTCAAAGTGCGTGCACACGTTCAAAAACGCCTGTTTAAAACATTCTGCTTGGTTGTTGTCTTGATACCACACTGAACTTGGCTCAAGTAAGCAGCGATCAAAGTTTTGATAAAAGTCGATAAATAAACAGGTTTGTTCGCGTAAGTGTTTGGTGAGTTCTGGGCTAATTTGTTCGTCTTGAAATACAAGGTGGCGAAGCTCGGTGTAGAAACATTCAAATAGGTTTGCCGCAATCGAGTCTTTGTCGTAGCAGAGATCCCAATTCAGCAAGCTTTGTGCGAGCGGCTGATCTGAAAAATTCTCCTCTAATACTGGCTTGAGTACATCCATAAACTCCTTCGCTTGAAGCGAAAAGAGATCCATCTGAATTGCTTGCGTGCTTAATAAGTCTTGTTCTGCGTTTTGCGAGAGTAGGTCGTTAATACGACGTGCGCGATGATCCGCCATTGGCATATTGATGGGGGAGGTCTTGCCAAATTCATTCAAGTCTTGATTTGCTGTGACAAAATAGCCGCATTCAGGATTAAAGCTTCTGGGTAGATCTTCAATCGGATGAAAACCTTTCCAGTCGTAGCTTTTGTCCCAGCCTAAACCAGGTACAAAACCATTCCAGTTATTTTCACGGATCGGGCACAGACCTGACATTTGATATCCAATGTCGCCATGGCTATCTGCGATCACCCAGTTCCATGCGCTTTCAATCGCGCCCAAGTGTATTTGTGCTTCGGCTACGGTGCTCACGCTATTTAATGCGAATGCTGCATTTAGCGTGGTGGCGCCAGATTCAGCCGGCGCCCAATGCGTTGCAAGGTAATACCCTGTTTCGGTGGGCAATCCATCAAGAACACCATGATGGTTTTCGTAGAAGGTCTCGCGGTGGTCTGCGTGTTTTTTACGAGTAATTAGCTCCTCTCGCTGGGAGAACTTAAACCACTCATCTTCAACACGGTATTGCCCCTCTTTGCAGTCTTCGATCCAGCTGTCGACGGTATCTGCGAAGGTATAGGTTGCGCCCCAAGACAGTGTTTTATTTCTCCCGACCAGAAGGCCAGGTAAGC
>NZ_LWGF01000834.1:0-21404 GCF_001635355.1 Oleiphilus sp. HI0125 | reverse complement strand
TTAATATATCTATGCGCCGATAAACACTTGTCGGCATGATCTTTGTATCGTTGATTGCATAATTAATTATTAAATAACGTTGTTCGTTAAAAATTATGCAGCAATTGTCATTACTTCCAGTGTCCGGTGCACCGAACTCAGAGTTAATTGAGACGGGAGCAGCGACGGTTAAAGCCCAGAATGGCTCGTCTGAGGCCTTCGGTAAGGTTTTTAATAAAGCTCAAACTAAGGTAGAAAAATCAGAACCCTTAGGCGCACATTCCGGCGATCAAACAGTATTGTCTAATTCAATATCGCATTCGGCAAGTCCTCAAGCTCACGATGAAAGTGGCAATCCGTTACCGCCAAAAGACGGAGAATTGCCGCAAGCCGATCAGCCCGAATGGAATGGATTAACTAATTCAGCCAGTACAGATGAATTTGATTCCACGGCCGCATTCGTATCAGGGCAAGTTAATAGTGGGATTAATTCATCAGTATTGAGCTCTCAGTTGGGCCAGAATGTAACTATTACACCAGATACAGAGCTCCAAACTGTCAAAGGCGTAGTATTTAGCGCTGTTAATCAGGTGGGTAAGAATGGCAGTGCATCCTCGTTAGCAAACACAGCGTCAGATCTCAGGTCTGAGTTTGGGCAATCAACGAGTTCTGAGCAAGCGAGTGTTAACAATTCGAATGGCCAGGCTTTGACGCCCCATGGCCAAAGCGCGATCGCGGGATCTTCTGCACCATTAGTTGGTGTTGATGGCGCGGCTAGTAGCGATTCGCAAACTAACTTAGGGAATTCATTTCAACGTTCTGCGATCGTTTCAAATGAGGGCTTAAGTTTGGGTAAAGATGGCGTGGCGGCTTCTGCTGCTGTATCTAGTTCGCAGAATGGCCAAATGAATTTTGCACATCCTATTTTTAGCGGAGAGCTTACTGTCTCGATTAACGGTAAGCCAGTGGATTCTTCCGCGCTAAATCCGATTGCCAAGTCTCCTCAGTCCCTTGGGAATGGTTTTGAAGTATCTGCTAAGGACGGGCAAGTAAATTCGGCCGTTGGTGAGACAGTGTTGAATAGTAGGACTTCGGTTATACGCACCGATACAAGTCCGAACGCTGCTGATGGTGCATCTGATGTCGTAGGTGCAATGAAGGTTGGTAATACTATGATGGCGCAGGTAAGCGCTGCAGGGCCAGCATTGTCGAACGCTGCATCCAGTATGCGGGTTGAAGGTTTAGCTCAAGCACAAGTTCAAGCAGCTGCTTCGCAAAACGCAAATACCTCTGCAGGTCTGACCAGCAACTCTCCGTATAATGCTAACGCGGCAAACATCACGAGTACTTCGCTGCAACCTGAAAGTAGTGCGCTTGTTTCCGAAAGTGATTTTAGAGCGAAGCTGCAGTTCGAGCTAAGTTCTCGTGGTATCCAGAATGTTGACGATGCGCCTGACTTAGGTCTGAGCAAATTTGAGGGTTTGACGAATCAACGCCTCGTTTCAGATAGCAGAGTGCCGGAGTCACAAGCGGGTAAAGCTTATGTTAGTTCATTGCCATTAGCTGTTGATGACCCCGACTGGTCAAATCAGTTAAATCAAAAGTTGATGTGGATGAGTGCTCGTAATATTCAACAGGCCGAATTGCATTTGAATCCTGCTGATATGGGACCGATTGATATAAAAATTCAGATCGGTGCTGAGCAAAGTTCTATAAACATCAATGCTCAGAACCAAGGTGTGCGCGAATTACTTGAGGCGAATATTCACAAGCTAAAAGAAATGCTGAATGGCAGCTCTGAGGAACTTGCTGACGCAGGCGAGCAATCGTTAGGTCAAAGCTCTGGCCAAGAGTCGTCGCCTGAGCAAGGTGGTCAAGAAGATCAATCTGTGGCGTATAGTGCTGGTACGAGTACACCGCAAAATCATCAAAGTGTTGTCTCGGATAATCCAAATCAAAACGTCAGTTTGAGCGATAGTTTGGTCGACGCTTACGCCTAATACATCAAGTCAACATAGGGGCACGCGTTCGTGCGCCCCTTCTTTTCGCATTACTCTTGCTTAACAAAGCAATAAATAGAAAGCGAATCAGCTAGAATCTGCTCGGTTCCGTAAGTGAGGCGCATAACTCACTTACGGCAATTCTGTTGTAGTGATTGGCATATAGATTGCTGAATAACTACAACGCCTAATTAATCAATACATAATTGACGAGATTTTGACGTGGCAGATAAAGAAAAGCCAGAAAATGAAGAGCAGGGCGCTGAGCAGGAAGCAACGGGATCAAAGAAAAAACTGTTTGTTATCATTGGCTTAGTTGTACTTTTGTTGGCAATAGCTGGCGGTGTGACGTATTTCTTGATGGCAGGCGGAGAATCTGAAGCGAGTGACGACACGACGCCAGAGATTCAGCCTGCTATTTATATGGATTTAAAACCACCTGTACTTGCGACGTTGATGGTAGACGGTCGCCAACGTTATATGCAGGTAAGCTTAAACGTTATGGGGCGTGATCAAGCTGCTTTAGATGCAGTCGATTATCACATGCCGTCGATACGTTCGAAGCTAAACGCCTTATATGGCGGAGCGGATTTCAAAATGGCTCAAACAATTGAAGGAAAGGAAGCGCTGATTGCTGAAACGCTTACTTCAATCAATGCTGTTCTTGAAGCCGAAGGTGAGCCTCCTATTGAGGCTGTGTATTTTACAAACTTCGTAATGCAGTAAGAAAAGGTTATTAGCTTTCGTGCAAGACTTACTCTCACAAGACGAAATCGATGCGCTACTTCATGGCGTAGATGATGGAGATATAGACACCGAAGAGGATCATTCTGAAGACGGCGTCCGTTCCTATGATCTAGCTAGCCAAGACCGTATTGTTCGTGGGCGAATGCCAACGCTTGAAATGATCAATGAGCGTTTTGCACGATATACCAGAATTAGCTTGTTTAACTTATTGCGACGTAATGCTGACGTTTCCACAGGTGGCGTTCAGATTATGAAGTTTGGCGAATATATTCATACGCTCTACGTTCCAACAAGTTTAAATATCGTCAAAATGCGCCCCTTGCGTGGCTCAGGGCTATTTATTCTTGATGCGAAGTTAGTCTTCAAGCTCGTTGACAACTTCTTTGGGGGAGACGGGCGACACGCTAAAATCGAAGGGCGCGAGTTTACTCCAACAGAAAATCGTGTTGTCCAAATGGTATTGGAACAAGTCTTTATCGATATGAAAGAGGCTTGGAATGCGATTTTTAAAGTTGATTTTGAGTATGTGAATTCTGAAGTGAACCCCTCAATGGCGAATATAGTCAGCCCAAGTGAGGTGGTTGTAATCAGTACATTCCATATTGAATTAGATGGCGGTGGCGGTGACCTGCATTTGGCGCTGCCTTACTCGATGATTGAGCCTATGCGCGAGCTGCTTGATGCCGGTGTGCAAAGCGACGTTGATGAAATTGATGAACGTTGGGTGAACACGATGCGTGAAGATTTACTCAGCGCAAACGTGCCGATTAACGCAACCCTACTAGAAAACCAAATTAGTTTACGTGAAGTGTCGAATTTAAAAGAAGGCGACATTATTTCCGTAGATTTACCTGAATATGCCATGGTATCGGCAAACAAAATACCTATGTTTTATGCTCAGTTAGGCCAGAAAAATGGATCACTGGCATTGATGATTAAGGACAAAATAGAGCGGCCAACAACCGCTTCAACCAGCTTGGTAGACGAAGATGAGTGATAACGAAAC
Source organism: Oleiphilus sp. HI0125 (assembly GCF_001635355.1). Classification (NCBI taxonomy): domain Bacteria; kingdom Pseudomonadati; phylum Pseudomonadota; class Gammaproteobacteria; order Oceanospirillales; family Oleiphilaceae; genus Oleiphilus; species Oleiphilus sp. HI0125. Next base: position 17,672 of record NZ_LWGF01000834.1, on the reverse strand, counting down.
CCAAAACGACGGTCAAAGTGAAGACGAGAAGTTAGCATCTGAATGGGAAGCTGCGATGGAAGAGTCTGGCGATGCTGGTGGTGACGCTGAGGATGAATGGGCCGCGGCGATGGCCGAGGCTGAAGCCTTAGGTGGCGAAGAGAATGATATTCAGGCAGCGCCCTTGGAAAGTTTCTCTGGCACAGCTCATCAAGCTAGTGCAGGTCTGGGTACTGGTTCTGAAACTCCCGATCTGGACGTGATTTTAGATATTCCGGTGACCATCTCGATGGAAGTTGGGAATACGTCAATTCCTATTCGTAATTTATTACAGCTGAATCAGGGCTCTGTTGTTGAATTGGATCGATTGGCAGGCGAGCCATTAGATGTACTGGTTAACGGTACGCTAATTGCCCATGGCGAAGTGGTTATGGTGAACGATAAGTTCGGTATTCGTTTGACGGACGTTGTAAGTCCATCAGAACGCATTCGTCGCCTAGGCTAACTAGGCAGCGCTGGATTTGGCGTAAGTGAGGTAAATTGTGCGTCTGTTGATCCTTCTAATGATTACTTTGCTGAGCTTCAATGCGCTTGCGACGCAGAAAACGATCACTTCAGAACAAAATAGTAATACTCAAACCGTAGAGTCAGTTGAACGCTCAGATTTGTCGGAGCAGGAGGCTGCTGAAAAAAGCCTAGTGACAACAATAGAATCTGAGGGTTTGGATTCTAATCAGTCGTCGGCTTCTCAAAACATACTTGATTCTGACGGCCTTCTTTCTTCTCCAAAAGTCACTGTTTCTGAAGCATCCAATTGGCCTTTTGTGATGCTCACGCTGCTAGGTATGGTTGCCTGTATCTTATTGATCGCCTTTATCGTCAAGCGTTTTACAGGTTTAACCGGTATGGGATCGAACGATTTAAAAGTTGTTTCTGCCATGGCGATTGGAACGCGGGAGCGTGTTGCAGTGCTAGATGTTCGTGGTGAGCAATTCTTGATCGGCGTGACTTCGCAGCAGATTTCCTTGCTGCATCATTTCGATGAAGCGCCAATTAAGCCCTCGGTATCGGCGAAACCGAGTGAGTTTGCCGAAAAACTCCAATCTATTATTAGCAAGCAAAGTTCAAAAGGGAGTGAATAAGTGAAGGCTGTTTTATTCTCGATCTTAGCGTTGCTTGTGCCTTCTTTTGGTTTCGCAGCCGACTCTGGTATTCCAGCATTGCAGTTGATAACGAATGAAGACGGGTCTCAGTCTTATTCTGTAACGCTGCAAATTCTGGCGCTGATGACAGCGCTAACTTTTTTGCCTGCGATGTTAATGATGATGACATCGTTTACGCGGATCATTGTGGTGTTTGCTATTTTGCGACAAGCACTTGGTCTTCAGCAGACACCGTCGAATCAAATTATTCTTGGTCTGACCTTATTCCTTACAATCTTCATCATGACGCCAGTGCTTGAAAGAGTGAATGCAGAAGCTATCCAACCGTATATGGCTGAGGAGCTAGCACCACTTGAAGCAGTAGAAAAGGCCAGTGTTCCTTTCAGAGAGTTTATGATGGCTCAAACGCGAGAAGATGACTTGGCGCTGTTCATGCGCATATCTGGCAAACAAGCGGCTAGTCCTGAAGAGGTATCGTTTTGGGTGTTGATGCCTGCATTCGTCACTAGTGAATTGAAAACAGCATTTCAAATCGGGTTTATATTGTTCCTGCCATTTTTGGTGATTGATATGGTTGTAGCGAGCGTCTTAATGGCGATGGGTATGATGATGCTATCTCCAATTATTATTTCTCTACCTTTTAAAATTATGTTCTTCGTTTTAATTGACGGCTGGGCATTGATTATGGGCACCTTAGCCGCGAGTTTTGGAATATGACGAAGCTACTTGAGGGGAGGGCGTATGACACCTGATGTTGCTATCGATTTAGTGAGTGACGCGATTTATCTGATCGTATTGCTTGTCGCTCTCATTCTAACGCCAGGTTTGCTTGTCGGTTTAATGGTGAGTGTATTTCAGGCTGCCACGCAAATTAACGAACAAACACTTAGCTTTTTGCCTCGTTTATTGGTCACGCTGGTGGTACTCATTGCCGCAGGTCCATTCATGATGCAAAAGATCATCGATTTCTCAGAGCGTCTCATTCACAACATTCCAGTGCTGATAGGCTAGCAATGGTTTTTACAGATGCGCAAATAGGGGCTTGGGTGGCTGCATGGTTATGGCCGCTGTTCAGAATTGCGAGTTTCTTTATGGTGATTCCGGTCATCGGCACGCAGTTAGTTCCGATGCGCGTTCGTGTTGGTTTAGCATTCGTCGTAACGTTGCTTGTTGCTCCTTTGCTTCCACCTGTTCCTGAAATTGAACCCTTATCTTTTACTGCGATGTATGTGACCTTGCAGCAAATTTTTATCGGTACCTTAATGGGCTTAATGTTTGTGTTTTTGATGCAGCTGTTTGTTGCTGCAGGTCAGATGATCGCCATGCAGATGGGCCTAGGTTTTGCGTCGATGATCGATCCGAGTAACGGGGTAAATGTCCCAATCCTATCTCAGATATTTTTAGTTTGCGTGACGCTTATCTTTCTTTCGATGAATGGCCACCTCGTTATGATCGAAGTGGCAGTTCAAAGTTTTCAGGCGTGGCCTATTTCAGACCAAATTATCGGCCCAAATAGCGTGTCGCGAGGGGATCTCTGGGGATTCCTGATGCGCATAAATTGGTTGTTTGCATCTGCGCTAGTGATTGCGTTGCCTGCCATTACGGCGGTGCTGATCATAAATTTGTCGTTCGGCATCATGACGCGTGCCGCGCCGCAGATGAACGTTTTTTCTTTGGGTTTTCCAATCGGTATGTTGTTCGGTTTGTTTATTGTCTGGGTGAGCATTTCAGGCTTATTGCCCCAGTTTGATAATTTCAGTACCGACACCTTCTTATTTTTGCGTGATATGCAGGGCTTTTAGATGGCAGAAGAAGGTAACGATAGCAGTCAGGAAAAAACCGAAGAACCCACCCCCAGGCGAATAGAAAAAGCCAAGGAGGAGGGGCAGGTTGCGCGCTCAAAAGAACTGAACACGGCCTTGCTTTTGATTGTAGGTACGGGCGGGCTTCTGATCTTTGGCGCGCAAATTGGCGAAACGATGGTTGAGATCATGAAGCATAGCTTTGTGTTGCCACGCGAAGTTGTTTTTGATTATCACCAAATGGGCCTTTATTTGCTGGACGCTGCGGGCGAAGCCATGCTCGTCACGATGCCTTTAATGGTAATGCTCTTTATTGCAGCAATTGCCGGCTCTATTGCGCTTGGTGGTTGGCTGATAGCGCCCAAAGCTGTCGCGCCTAAATTTAGCCGTATGAATCCATTGAAAGGTTTGAAGAGGATGTTTTCGCTCAAATCTCTCGTAGAGCTTGCCAAGGCGATTGCCAAGGTCGGGATTGTCTTATTTTTCGCGGTTGTTTTACTTCAAATTCATACCGAAGAGTTGTTAGGTATTGCCAATCAGGCGACCGTCACGGCGATGGCTCATGCTGCCGATATTTTGGGTTGGAGTTTCTTTTTTCTGTCTTGCACGATGATTATTATTGCAGCTGTTGATGTTCCTTTTCAGATGTACGATCACAATAAGAATCTGAAAATGACCAAACAAGAAGTCAAAGACGAATTCAAAGACACTGAGGGTAAACCTGAAGTTAAGGGTCGTGTTCGTCAGCTCCAGCGTGAAATTTCTCAGCGGCGCATGATGCAAGACGTTCCTCAAGCCGACGTCATTATTACCAATCCCGAACATTACTCAATCGCCCTGCGTTACAAGCCTGATCAAGACGATGCGCCAATCGTGCTTGCGATGGGAGTGGATGAGGTTGCTATGAAAATCCGAGAAATCGGTAGAGAGCATAATATTGAGTTAGTGGCTGCGCCGCCTCTTGCTCGTTCGATTTATTACAATTCAAAAGTTGGGGAAGAGGTGCCTTCGGGTCTATATGTGGCCGTTGCTCAGGTGCTTGCGTATGTCTTCCAGTTACAACAATTCCGAAGACGTGCAAGACCTCGCCCAAGTATGCCTGATATCCCAATTCCGGATGATCTACAGCACGATTAGCAGCATCTTATAAAAAATATCGATCAGGGTTAAAACTTGGGTCGATTTTTGCAAAACACTGTAGCTAGCGATAGTTGTGACGAAAAATCGTCATTCGTAGTTATCATCACAAAATTGATTAGGTGTTATGCAAACAAGTCTTGGCTTAAATCAGCTTAAATTTATTCAAAGCCACATGGCCATTCCGCTATTGCTGATAGCGGTGCTTGGCATGATGACCTTGCCTGTACCTCCTTTCCTGTTGGACTTGTTGTTCACCTTCAATATTGCCTTGTCGTTGGTTGTTCTTCTTGTCTGTGTTTATGCGCTCCGCCCCATGGAGTTTGCGATATTTCCTACGGTTTTGTTGGTTGCGACCTTACTACGTTTGGCATTAAACGTTGCGTCAACGCGTGTTGTTCTCCTAGAAGGCCATGAGGGCGGGGACGCAGCCGGTAAAGTAATTCAAGCCTTTGGTGAAGTGGTTATTGGCGGCAACTACGCCGTTGGTCTAGTTGTATTCGCAATCTTAATGATCATCAACTTTGTGGTCGTGACCAAGGGTGCTGGGCGTGTATCTGAAGTAAGTGCTCGATTTACACTCGATGCGATGCCAGGCAAACAAATGGCAATTGATGCAGACCTTAACGCAGGAATTATCAATCAAGAAGAGGCGAAGTCGCGTCGGGAAGAAGTTGCCACGGAAGCAGATTTTTATGGGGCGATGGATGGTGCATCAAAGTTCGTACGTGGTGATGCCATTGCGGGTTTGTTGATCTTAGCCATTAATATTATTGGCGGTTTGAGTATCGGCATTTTGCAGCACCAACTAGAGTTCAATGATGCGATGCAAAAGTACTCGCTTCTTACGATTGGTGATGGCTTGGTCGCACAGATTCCATCGTTACTTCTTTCTACCGCTGCGGCAATTATGGTGACGCGTGTTAGTACGACACAAGACATGTCATCACAAGTGCTTGATCAAATGTTTTTGTCGCCTAAGGCTTTGTATATCGCCTCTGGTATTCTAATCGTGATGGGCATCGTACCTGGCATGCCGCATTTTGCGTTTTTGTCGCTTGGTATTCTTGTCGGCGCGGGGGCTTGGTATCGTGATCGCCAGAATAAAAAGCCGCAGGTAGAACCTTATGATGGGCCGGTCCCTCAACGTGGCTCGCAAGCCAATGTTGGTAGTGCGCAGGTGCAACCTGACTCTTCAACTCTAGAGCTTCCAGCGGGGCAAGAAGGTCAACAAGAATCGTCCCAGAAAGAGTTGGGTTGGGATGATGTGATGACCGTAGATATTATTGGTCTAGAGGTAGGTTATCGATTAATACCCTTGGTTGATAAAGGTCAGGGCGGTCAGCTCTTGGGTCGTATAAAAGGTGTGCGCAAGAAGCTCTCACAGGAGCTTGGATTCTTGATGCCATCAGTGCACATCCGCGACAATCTTGACCTCATGCCTAATGTCTATCGTCTCACCTTGATGGGGGTGACCTTGGCCGAAGCAGAGATTCATCCCGATCGCGAGCTGGCGATTAATCCTGGGCAAGTATTTGGTAGTATTGATGGTATTGCGGGTGTCGATCCTGCTTTTGGTATGGAAGCCGTTTGGATCGATCCAGAGAACAAAGATCAAGCTCAAGCCTTGGGTTATACCGTTGTGGACGCAAGCACTGTTGTCGCAACGCATCTTAACCAACTTCTTCAAAAACATGCTTATGAGCTATTGGGTCACGAAGAGGTTCAGCAATGGATTGATCAGTTGACGAAGCAGGCGCCAAAACTTGCTGAAGAATTAGTGCCAACCACTTTAAGTGTCTCCTTTCTATTAAAAGTACTTCAGAATCTATTGCAAGAAGATGTGCCAATTAAAGACATGCGTTCTATTGCTGAGGCTCTGATTAGTCGCGCACCCAAAGGCGCAGAGCCAGAAGTGTTGACCGAAGCTTGTCGGCAAGGCTTGAAGCGGATGATCGTGCAAACCCTGATTGAAGGTGAGGCGGAAATTCCTGTTATTACACTCGAGCCTGAATTGGAACAGCTATTGCTTAAGTCTGTACAGCAAGCACAGAAAACCGGCGGTGCCGATGATCTCGGAATGGTCTTGGAGCCCGGTATTGTGGAGAACTTGCAGCGTTCACTAGCAGATGTAACGCAGCGACAAGAAATGCTTGGAAACCCCGTAATACTTTTGGTTTCCGCGCCAGTCCGCCCAGCGATGGCTAAGTTCTCACGCTTTGTAAATGACAGTATTCGGGTGCTTTCATATCAAGAGATTCCGGATAACAAGCAAATAAATATAGTGTCGACGGTCGGTCAATAATTTGACTACAGGAAGTTGTCGTCAAAAAAGCCTTTAGGTGAAGAGTTATGAAAGTTAAGCGTTATTTCTCCCATTCAATGCAAGATGCTTTGCGTCAGATACGCGAAGATTTAGGCCCTGATGCGGTGATTCTTTCAAACTCAAAAACAAATGGTGGTGTCGAGATATTGGCAACTGCCGAATATGAAGATCAGCCAGAGCAGGGTGTTGCTCAGGTATCTAATGATGAAACTCAAGTGAGCGCGTCCGAGCTCGCAAAACAACGCGCTGAGCGCAGTCTCGAATTGCAGGCGGAAATGGATAGAAGTCGTCGCCGCATCGAGAGCGTGAAGCAAGAACAGAACGTCATTAAAACAGAGCAGTTTGGTCAAACGAATAAGATTCAGGCGACTCCTGCAGTCAATCATGATGAGCGTTCGAGCAAGCAAGATGATCCGATTTACGTGATGCAGGAAGAGCTCCGTGAACTACGCGAAATGATTTCTGCTCAGGCGAAACAGTCGACTTCGCAACAATCTATTGAACCAATGCCTCAAGCTGTTGTGACGCCAAGCCAATCGATCGTAGATGAGCGCTTAGAGCGTCTAGCGATTCAGCAGCCTATTCGGAAGCAATTGCTAGATAGCGTTGCAAGTGAAGGCGATTTTGATACTGCTTGGGCAAAGGTGCGTAAACAAATTCATGGTGCGATTCAGACAGAATATAGCGAAATCATCGACATGGGTGGCGTGATTTCACTTGTCGGCCCTACCGGAAGTGGCAAAACAATGACGATTGGTAAGTTGGCTGCGCGTTATGTTATGCGTCATGGGGCAGATAGTATTGCTTTGGTGACAACAGATCGTTACCGAATCGCCGCACACGAGCAGCTAAAAGTGTTTGGAAGAATTCTGAATGTTCCAGTGCATGTTGTTGACGAGGATAATTGCTTAGATGCGATTCTAGACAAATGCTCTGATCGCAAGCTTGTATTGGTGGATACGGCTGGTTTGATGCAGTCTGATCGTTCGTGGAATGAGCAGCTTAAAGAATTAAAAATGTCTGCGCATCGCATTCAAAACTACTTAGTGATGCCGGCAACGGGTCAGTATGCTGTGATAAAGGCTAACTATAAGCATTACAAGATGGTCGGGCTAGCGGGAACAATTATTACCAAACTTGACGAAGCTGTAAGCTTTGGGGAAGCATTAAGTTACCTTATAGCGAGTAAACTTCCCTGCGCGTATGTAACAGATGGCCAGAGAGTTCCAGAAGATATTCATTTGGCGGAGCGTCAAAGTCTGCTCAATAAAGCGGAGGAATTATTGAATAGTTCCGAGCGATGGGTGACAATTCCGAGCCACGCGAATGCGCAGCAGCATGTAGACGAATCAGTTAGCAATTTTGCTTAATACCACTGGCGTCAACTAGACAAATTTCACCAATCACCTATTTTGGTTGTTGGTAGTCGCTTTTAAGGTTTGTCTTGTCTCGAAGCGAAGAAGAAGTAAAACAAAAGGATATTCATCAGCATGGCGAATTCAAGCCCTGTTCAAGTTATAGCGGTCACTGGCGGTAAGGGTGGGGTCGGTAAAAGTAATGTATCGATCAACCTTTCTTTAGCCTTAGCGGATCTAGGTCGCAAAGTGACATTGCTCGATGCGGATTTAGGTTTGGCAAATATCGACGTGCTCTTGGGTATTACCGCAAAAGGAAATATCTCAGACGTTATATCAGGTGATTTAAGTCTGCGCGATATTCTTGTAGAAGGCCCCAAAGGAATAAAGATCGTGCCGGCTGCATCCGGAACGCAAAAGATGGTTGCGCTTAACCATCTAGAGCACGCCGGTTTAATCAACGCCTTCAGTGAATTATCACAAGATCTTGACGTTCTGATTGTGGATACCGCAGCGGGTATATCAGATGGTGTTGTATCGTTTGTTCGTGCAGCTCAAGAAGTGTTAGTGGTTGTGACCGATGAGCCAACGTCTATTACCGATGCCTATGCATTAATAAAGCTGCTTAATCGCGACTACGACATGTACCGTTTTCGTGTCCTTGCAAATATGGTTCGCAGCCCAGAAGAGGGGCGCCATCTCTTTTCAAAGCTTACCTCTGTGACGGAACGTTTTCTTGATGTTGCACTCCAATATGTAGGTTCTGTTCCTTACGATGAAAACGTACGCAAAGCTGTCCAGCGTCAGCGCCCTGTATTAGAAGCTTACCCCCGCGCTAAAGCATCTATAGCATTCAAGCAGCTCGCTCAAAAGGCTGATTCGTGGCCATTACCAAGCACTCCAAGAGGACATTTGGAGTTTTTTGTTGAGCGCTTAGTGCAAGCCTAGGATTGGCTTTAGCCTCGTAATGATTTATTCCCCATGCAGTATTTTTACGGCAGGGCCATACTGTTTTGTTGATGTATAACGAAAAAGAAACACAGTACGCAGATGAGTTGATCGTGAAGCATGCGCCCTTAGTAAAGCGTATTGCACATCATCTAATGGCTCGCCTTCCATCAAGTGTTCAAGTCGATGATTTGATTCAGGCCGGCATGATTGGCCTGCTAGAGGCTGCGCAAAAATACGAAAGTGATCGTGGTGCGGCGTTTGAGACTTATGCCGGAATCCGAATTCGCGGCGCGATGATGGATGAAGTCCGTAAGGGCGATTGGGTGCCTCGTTCCGTACATCGCAACGCGCGCCGCATCGCGGAAGCAGTAAAAGCGATTGAGGCTAGAACTGGGCAAGATGCGAGTGACGAGCAAATTGCCGCAGAGCTTGAAATGTCTCTCGATGAATATTTTGCGTGCCTGAAAGATAGTAATGCCGGTAAGCTTTTTTCACTCGAGGAACTGGCTGAAAACTCTGAAGGTCAAGGCTTTGAAGTCGAGAGTGGCTCGATTGCTGATCGACCGAGTGATTCCTTTAGTGAGCAGCAGTTTAAAAAAGCTCTAGCATCTGAGATAGAGCGTTTGCCGGAACGCGAAAATTTAGTGCTTTCTCTTTACTATGAAGAAGAGATGAATCTAAAAGAAATAGGCTTAATTCTTGATGTGAGTGAGTCTCGTGTTAGTCAAATTCACTCACAGGCAGCTATCCGTTTAAAGGCACGAATGTATGAGTGGATTGATTCGTAATTTACGACTATCCATAACTAATCAAAGTTCTTGATTTTCCAATAAAAAAAACTGGCTAGACTCATTTCTCTGTCTAGACTTCATATTAGGGTTTGAAACGCTATCAAAGGTTTCGACAGGAATGGAGGTCGACTTGAATAAAGATATGAAAATCCTTGTTGTTGATGATTTTTCGACAATGAGGCGCATTATTAAAAACCTACTTCGCGATTTAGGGTTCACAAATACCGATGAGGCTGATGACGGCAATACTGCATTGCCGATGCTGAAAACCGGTAAGTATGACTTCCTCGTGACGGATTGGAACATGCCAGGAATGACTGGTATTGACTTGCTTAAGACCGTTCGTGCAGATGATGACTTAAAGTCTTTACCTGTGTTGATGGTTACCGCTGAAGCAAAACGAGATCAGATCGTTGCAGCGGCACAAGCAGGTGTAAATGGGTATGTGGTTAAGCCATTTACAGCAGCCGTCTTGAAAGAAAAAATCGAGAAAATCTTCGAACGAATTGATGCCTAGTACTGTTATGAACGAACTAACTCCGTCACAAGCAGCGCAAAGCATTGAAGGTGTAGAAGGCTTTGAACAACTGCTTAAAGAACAAACAAGTCAGCTAAAAGATCTCGTTGATCAGGGCGACTTGTCTTCCGCGCTTAGTCTCATCTCTGAGATTAATCAAACTCGTGATAAAACACTTTATGTCGAAGTAGGTCGATTGACTCGCAGTCTCTATGAATCAATTCGCGACTTTCAGATTGATTGCGGTGATGCACAAAGCCGAGAAGCTTTATCGAAAATTGATGATGCATCTGACCGACTAGCCTTCGTCGTTGATATGACGAATAGCGCTGCCAACAAAACCTTAGACCTTGTTGAAGAAACAATGCCTTATGCATCGCATATGAAAGATGAGGCTGATCAACTTAAGCAAGAGTGGCAAAAGTTGCGCCGTAAGGAAATGAGCCCTAGTGAATTTAGAGACCTAACGGGGCGCATGGATACCTTCTTGACTCAACTTGGTAATGACTCAGATAAGGTATATAAAAATTTATCATCTATATTGCTTGCACAGGATTTTCAGGACTTAACGGGTCAAGTTATCAATCGTGTAACAAATTTAGTTAAAGATGTTGAAGAAAATCTCGTTAACCTTGTAAGGATGGCCGGAAAGGTCGATCAAATTACAGGTACTGTGCACGACCTTGAGTCCATCGAAACCAATATGGATGGCGAAGGTCCACAGATGAAAAGAGAAGAACGCGAAGATGTTGTAAATGGTCAAGACGATGTGGATGACCTTTTATCAAGCTTAGGGTTTTAGGAAGAATACAAAGGGGTTAGTGAATGAGCTTTGAGCCAGATGAAGAGATCTTGCAGGACTTTCTTGTTGAGTCTGGTGAGATTCTTGAGCAGTTATCTGAACAGCTCGTTGAACTAGAACAAAACCCTGAAGACCTAGATCTTCTCAATGCAATATTCCGTGGCTTTCATACCGTTAAAGGTGGGGCAGGGTTTCTTCAGTTAGAGGCCTTGGTCGATTGCTGTCATATTGCTGAAAATGTGTTTGATGTCTTGCGTAACGGTAAGAGAACCGTAGACGCCGAATTAATGGATGTGGTGCTTCGTGCACTTGATTCCGTTAATGTCATGTTTGATGAGGTTCGTTCTGGCGAACAACCGAGTCCTGCAGAACCTTCGCTATTAAAAGATTTAGAGCGCTTTGCATGTGAACAAGGCGCGGAGCCGGTGGCAGAGGAAGTACCTGAAGCTGCTCCGAATGAGCCAGCTCCACAAACTCCTTCAACAGATCAGCAAACAGCTGAAGAAGCAGCAAAAATCGTTGACCAGATCGCTTCAGCTGAGGGCGACATTACAGACGATGAATTTGAGATGTTGTTGGACGCGCTTGATGGCCCAACTTCAGCTCCAGCTCAAGAGACACCCGCCTCAACAAATGATGCTGCTCCATCACAAGATGCGCCTCCAGCAGGTGATTCTGATATTTCTGATGAAGAATTTGAAAGCCTCATAGGTGAGCTGCAAGAGCATAAAGTCGCGGATGCTCCAAGTGAGTCTCCGATTCCTTCTGAGCCAAAAGCAAATACGGCATCAGATGCTAGTGCTTCTGATGAAATCACCGATGACGAATTCGAAAAACTTCTTGATGAGCTTCATGGCGAAGGGAAGTTTGATCCTGCGAGCTCAGCAGCTTCTGATACTCCCGCAGCGAGTGCTGAACCTGAAAAACCTGAGACCAAAGAATCTGAGGCTTCTATATCATCAAATTCGGACATGATTACTGATGACGAGTTTGAAAAATTACTTGATGATTTGCATGGCCAAGGTAAAGGGCCTGCAAATGAAGCGCCTCAAGCGAATAAGTCTCAGACAACGCCGCCTCCGAGTCCGTCTTCTGTTTCAACACCGGAAAATAAGGAAGTTAGTCAGTCAGCCCCTACTGCTAAGACAAGCCCTGTTGCGAAACCCAAAGTAGCAAGCAGTCCTTCTGCCAGTAAGCCTGCGGCAAAACCCAAGGCTAATGCGCGGGCAGATGGCTTGACGACCGAGACGACCGTTCGTGTTGATACGAAGCGACTCGACGAAATTATGAATATGGTTGGCGAGCTGGTATTGGTCCGTAATCGTTTAAAACGTTTAGGGGATGACAGTACTGACGAAGCCTTGCAGAAGGCGGTGTCGAATCTTGACGTTGTAACGGGGGACTTACAGTCCGCCGTTATGAAAACGCGAATGCAGCCAATTAAGAAAGTTTTTGGACGTTTTCCTCGTGTTGTACGTGACCTAGCTAGAAACCTAAGAAAAGAAGTAAACCTTGTTTTACAAGGTGAAGAAACTGATTTAGATAAGAACTTAGTTGAGGCTCTCTCAGATCCTCTCGTTCACTTGGTTCGAAATGCGGTTGATCATGGCATCGAAATGCCTGATGTGCGTGAAGCAAACGGTAAGCCTCGTGTTGGTGAAGTGTTGTTGTCGGCCGAACAAGAAGGTGACCATATTCTGCTATCCATCCGTGATGACGGCGCAGGTATGGATCCCGAAGTATTACGAAGAAAGGCGGTTGAAAAGGGTGTCTATGATCAGGACGCCGCAGATCGCTTGAGTGACAACGAGTGTTACAACCTGATTTTTGCACCTGGTTTCTCAACGAAAGAAGAGATCTCTGATGTGTCAGGCCGCGGTGTCGGTATGGATGTCGTGAAGACAAAGATCACGCAGCTCAACGGCAGCGTTAATATTGATTCAGAGCTTGGTAAAGGTAGCTGTTTAACGATCAAAGTGCCGTTGACCCTAGCTATCATGCCGACATTGATGGTGAAGCTAGAGCAACAGTCTTTCGCATTCCCTCTCGTAAGCGTTGTCGAAATTTTCCACTTAGATTTAACGAAGACAAATGTTGTCGATGGTCAAGAATGTATTGTTGTCCGAGACAATGTTTACCCATTGTTTTATATCAAGCAATGGCTCGTTAAAAATGGTGGTGCCACAGATCCAGAATTCGCACACGTTGTGATTGTTGCAGTGGGTACTCAAAAGGTTGGGTTTATCGTTGATCAATTAGTTGGGCAGGAAGAGGTCGTAATTAAACCGCTAGGTGGCATGTTGCATGGCACGCCAGGTATGGCGGGCGCAACCATAACAGGTGATGGCCGTATTGCCCTCATTCTAGATATTCCAAGTTTATTAACGCGTTACGCGTAATGTTGTTTTGCAGGGTTTGTAAGGGATGACAGTAAAAGTTCTGATAGTTGATGATTCAGCTTTTTTTAGAAAACGATTGAACGAGATTCTGCAAAATGTAAACGGCATTGAAATCGTTGGTATGGCAACAAACGGTAAAGAAGCCGTCGAGAAAAATGTCGAATTAAAACCAGATGTAATTACGATGGATTATGAAATGCCTATTATGGATGGCATCTCAGCAGTTCGTCAGATTATGTCCGAACAACCGACCTCGATTCTAATGTTTTCATCGCTGACGCACGAAGGGGCGAGAGTAACCCTTGATGCATTAGACGCAGGGGCAGTAGATTTTCTTCCTAAGAACTTTGAAGATATCGCGCGTGATGCCACGAAGATGCAAGATATTCTTCGTAAACGCGTTCTTTCAATCGCCGGCCGTCACCGATTCAAAGCGAGTAGTTTTCGTTCTGCAAATACGTCAGGCACTACTGAGACTAAAGGGAGCGAAGCGGCAACGCGTCGTCCTTTAACGAGTAAGCCAACTTCGCCTACAACATCCATTAACTCTAACGCTGCGGGCTCTTCTAGGAGAGGACATAGTGTTGATATTGTTGCTATCGGTACATCTACCGGTGGTCCTGTCGCTTTGCAAAAAGTGGTCACTAAATTACCTCAAAATTTTCCGGTACCTATTTTGCTTGTTCAGCATATGCCGGCAACATTTACCCCTGCTTTTGCTGAGCGCTTGGATGGATTAAGCCAAGTGAAAGTAAAGCAAGCTGTGGATGGCGATAATCTAGAAGCGGGTACAGCTTATTTGGCGCCAGGGGGCAAGCAAATGATTGTTGGTCAAAGAGCAGGTCGTAAGGTTATATCTGTGCTTGATGGCGATGAGAGGCTGACGTACAAACCATCAGTTGATTTGAGCTTTGGTTCAGTGGCGAAGACATTTCCTGGTAAAGCTTTAGGGATTGTTCTGACAGGCATGGGTTCAGACGGTAAAGAAGGGTGCCGACTAATGAAGTCTGGCGGCTCGACTGTATGGACTCAAACAGAAGAATCTTGCGTTGTATACGGAATGCCGATGGTGGTTGATAAAGCTGGTTACAGTGATCGGTCGCTTGATATTAACGAAATCGGTGAGCAAATAATAAATAGGTTAAGCTAATGGATTACCTGAGTGTCGTAGGGCTATTACTAGCTTTTGTTGCGATCTTTGGCGGTAACGCGATTGAAGGCGGCACGTTCGACTCTCTGATTAATGGTCCAGCGGCTTTAATCGTCATCGGTGGCACGCTTGCCGCTGTTCTAGTCCAAACTCCTACACATACCTTGAAGCGCAGCGCTTCGGCTTTAAAGTGGGTGTTTTTTCCTCCTCATGTATCAATTGACGACGGTATTAATAAGTTGCTGTCGTGGAGTGTTCGTGCGCGCAAAGATGGTTTGCTGGGTTTGGAGTCGGTTCTCCCAAAAGAACGCGAGTCTTTCTGCAAAAAAGGTCTTCAGCTCCTTGTTGACGGCGCTGAGCCTGAGTCGATTCAAAGCGTGCTAGAAGTCGATATGCTTGCGCGTGAGCAGCGGGACTTAGACTTGGCTAAAGTCTATGACTCGATGGCTGGATACTCGCCGACCATCGGTATCATTGGTGCTGTGCTTGGTCTGATTCACGTGATGAGTAATCTTGCCGATCCAAGCCAATTGGGGGCTGGCATCGCGACTGCCTTCGTCGCAACAATATACGGAGTGGGTTTAGCTAACTTAGTATTTCTTCCGATTGCGAACAAAATACGTCATAAGGTAGAGCATCAAACTCGCTATTATGAAATGGTGATTGATGGATTGGTATCGATCGCTGAAGGTGAAAATCCTCGTTCTTTGGAACTGAAGCTTAAGGGGTATTTACACCTCGAACATGCCAAGGTCTAGGGGACGACTATGCGTCGACAACGTCGTACTACCGCAGATGAAAATCATGATCGTTGGTTAGTATCCTACGCAGATTTTATAACGCTTTTGTTCGCATTCTTCGTTGTGATGTATTCGATCTCCTCGGTTAATGAGGGGAAGTATAAGGTCCTATCAGAAACGCTAGAGGGCGTCTTCAACACCCGTCAGAAAAGTCTAGAACCAATTCAAATTGGTGAGATTAGCCATAAGTCAGAAAGTTTTAGCAAAAGCGAAGGTCTGAACCCTCTACTTGTAGGTCGTCATGAACGTTACGAATCGAACAAAGACAATATTGATGATGAACAACTAGAGTCGATAGCGGGCGAATTTGAAGATAGCTTTGCTGACTTAATATACGAAGACAAGATTTCGGTTACTTTGCTTGATGAGTGGGTAGAGATAACGCTACGCGATAACGTCGTTTTTGAAAGTGGCGATGTGATCCCTTCAGAGCAAGCTTTTGGTGTTATCAAAAAGATTGCGGGTGTATTGCGTGATCGCGGAAACGGCATTCTGATCGAGGGGCATACTGATAACCGGCGCGTCTCAAATAGTGAATTTCAGAATAATTGGGAGCTCTCTGCATTAAGGGCGACGACATTTTTACAGCTTCTAGCGATCGAAAATATTGAAGAATCGCGCATGGTGGCTATGGGGTTTGGTCAGTATTCACCTATTGTTCGTAATGACACTCCTGAAGGTCGGAGTGATAACCGACGAATTGTTCTATTAGTCTCCCGTTCGGGCGACGTCCGCAGTACGCTTATTCGCTAACTTATCTCGTTTCATTTTCATCAAGCGTGTTTGGCATGAGATGTGCAATGTTGCGTTGTGTGTCAGATTGTTGACGTAGATATTTGCCGCTGGGTTTTAGCAATGGATGCGTGGTGTTAATATCTAATTCATTGATTTTGCAGTACAAAAAATATAATTCAGGAGTCGGAAGAACGTGCGTATTTGGGCAATAGCAAACCAAAAAGGTGGGGTTGGTAAAACCACTACGGTTGTATCCCTGGGGGGGCTCCTTGCATCGCAAGGTAAACGCGTTCTTGTAATGGATCTAGATCCGCATGGATCATTGACCAGCTATTTTGGTCATGATCCAGACACCATAGAGCAGAGTACTTTTGACCTGTTTATGCACAAGGGTAGAGTGCCAGATGGTTTGCCTGAACAACTCATAACGGCAACGTCTTGCCCAGGTCTAGATCTAATGCCTGCATCCACAGCATTAGCGACGCTTGAAAGACGTATGGTGGGTGTTGATGGAATGGGCCTGATCATATCAAAGACGCTAGCGCTGTTATGGGATCAGTATGATTTTGTATTGTTAGATAATTCTCCGTCACTCGGCGTGCTTATGATCAACTCTTTAGCAGCCAGCCAGCAGTTAATTGTCCCGGTGCAGACAGAGTTTTTGGCTATCAAAGGGCTTGAGCGAATGATGCATACTTTATCGATGGTCATACGCTCGCAAAAAAGTAATCTACAACATCTTATTTTGCCGACTATGTTTGATAGACGGACACAGGCCTCATTACAAAGTCTTCGAACAATTAAACAGACATGGGGTGATCACGTTTGGAAATTTGCGATCCCGGTCGATACGAAGTTCAGAGATGCGAGTACCAAAGGTGTGGTGCCCTCAGATTTAGACGCCGTGACACACGGTGTGCGCGCATACAAAAAACTACTTGAAACCTTGTTAGAGAAAACACCCAACGGAATATAAAAGGAGAGGGTGATGACACAGCAAATATATGATGTGCAGTACGCCTTTTATAACGATCAAATTATTGAAGATTACTTAGATGCTCTATTTACCGCGCCTAAGCCTCTTCAGTTATTTCGAAATCGATTTGAATTGCAATCGACCATTGATGTCGATGCTGTATTGAACGGTAAGAAAGATGCATCTGAGTATGAAGCAATGCTGATTTTTCTAACAACGATGATGATTTCGTTTCGTCTTGAACGCAACACTAAGCTTCAATTGAACGTGCTTTCCGTAGCAAAACTGATGCTGCCGCGCATTAAGTACTGTCGTTAATCCACCGAGAATAGGTCGAGCTGTACTGTGTCTCACAACAACGATAAACCTGCTGCTCATAGTAAGAATGATGATCTATTGCAGGACTACTTTAGTGAGATGTTTAGCTCCTCTGGCGACGACACAACGCCAGTTAAATCAACCCAGAAAGCATATTCGAACTCAAGCCAAGCTCCGAGATCCGCAGATCTAAATCCTCAATTAAAAACCAGTAAGCGATCGACCGTACCTAAAGCAACACAATTGTTTGTGGAGCCTGAGGTTAACACGATTACTAGTGGTGTGATTGGCGGCCTTATGCCTAAGCTAAAGGCGCCAGAACAAGAAGATAGTGATTCTAGCGAACAAAAAATGGAGCCTGTCGTTGAGGTATTAAGTGATACGGCAACTTATAATGATTTGCCAGAGCCAGAGCCAGAGCCAGAGCCAGAGCCAGAGCCAGAGCCAGAGCCAGAGCCAGAGCCAGAGCCA
>NZ_LWGF01000833.1:0-956 GCF_001635355.1 Oleiphilus sp. HI0125 | reverse complement strand
TGACTTAGATCGCGCCATTGCCGATAGCGTCGATTATGGTCAAGTAAAAGTGCTGACAGAAAAAGGCAAAGACAAAATACTAGGCGCTTGCATTGTCGGACATCATNCTGGCGACTTGATCACCGAGTTCGTGACGGGCATGAAGCATAATCTTGGCTTAAACAAACTTCTGGGAACGATCCATATTTATCCTACCCTAGCGGAATCGAATAAATACTTAGCCGGAGAATGGAAACGCGCTAGCGTTAAACCGAGCACTCTAAAGCTGGTAGAACGATTCCACCAATGGCGTCGAGGTGCTTAGATAATACTCGGTAGAATTGCCCCTACGACAATACTGCCGGAAGCCACAAAACAACATGCACCGAAAACTTGCGACATACGAACACGAACAGCTTGCTTTCGGTCATAGAAACTCTTACGCCATTGGTTGAAAGCCGTTGGCTCACGCAAACAATAGCGCACGTCACCGTTTTCAATATCAAGCGTTTGTAGGTTCTCTGTTTCGTCTTGCTCTCGTTTAAAACGAACGATCACAAATAAGCAAACTGCAACAACGAACGACGCAATAATAATGTGCATCAAACCGATGCCTGAATCAGGAACAAGTGCTGAAATCAACATACCGCTAACAAGCAGGCTCAACATCAAACTTAATGCGACAAAAGTACGGCAATTACGCGAGTGACTTCTGCGTGACTTAGATACGTGAAGCTTAATTTTGTCGCCAATATGGAAGCGATCAGCCGCTTCAGGGTCGATACAAGTGAAGCTTACAGGGCCGTCTTCACTTCTATATTCTAGAACAGGGTAGTAACCACTTTTGGTCGTTCCACGATGAGAGGATGGTGAAAAGACATGTTGAACACTTTTAACAAGTGCATTCATTTTGTGCGTACTTTGAAGGAACCTTACATAGTCCCGCGTCAATAACAGCCCAGCAATTGCCATGGTCG
>NZ_LWGF01000832.1:0-1066 GCF_001635355.1 Oleiphilus sp. HI0125 | reverse complement strand
TGAATAATAATTTCTTCTGGGATTTTCATGGACAAGGAATTCAAATCAGTCTGCGTAATGGGCTTGGGCTATATCGGCCTTCCAACCGCTTCTCTTCTTGGCACTAAAGGGTATCAAGTAACCGGCGTAGATGTTTCCCCTTCAGTAGTCGAAACAATCAATCAAGGCAAAATTCACATAGTCGAGCCCGACCTTGATCTGCTCGTTAAATCGGCAGTTAATGCAGGCAATCTAAAGGCTAGTTTGGAGCCCTGCAAAGCCGATATGTTTATTATCGCTGTACCCACACCATTTAAAGACGGATATGTTCCGGATTTGAGTTACGTTGAACAGGCGACCAGAACAATCGCGCCATTCGTTGAGAAAGGCAATCTGATTATTCTTGAATCAACCAGCCCCGTCGGCACAACCGATTTGGTCGCGGAGATTCTTCAGGAGCATGGCCACAACACTGCAGAGGATGTGTTTGTCGCGCACTGCCCGGAGCGCGTACTCCCTGGTCGAATCCTCATCGAACTGGTACAAAACGACAGAATCGTTGGCGGCATCAACGAAACATCAACTAAAGTCGCGTCAGATTTTTATAAAGAGTTTGTGAGTGGTGAGGTGTTAGAAACTTCTGCCAAAACGGCTGAGCTTTCAAAACTCACTGAAAACTCCTTCCGTGATGTGAACATTGCTTTTGCGAACGAACTTTCATTGATCTGCGATAAAGAGCATATCGATGTTTGGGAGCTTATCTCACTCGCTAACCGTCACCCACGCGTCAACATTCTGCAGCCGGGTCCTGGCGTTGGCGGCCACTGCATTGCGGTTGACCCCTGGTTCATCATTCACCGCAATCCTGAGCAATCCAAACTGATCCGTTCTGCGCGCGAAGTAAACGATGCAAAACCGGAATGGGTGGTCAATAAAGTAAAAGAAAAAGCAGAACGCTTTAAACAACCGGTGATCGCCTGTTTAGGCTTAACGTTTAAAGCCAACGTGGATGACCTTAGAGAATCCCCCGCACTTGCGATTACCAAACAGCTCATTGAAGAGAACATCGGTGAAATCATCGTATGTG
>NZ_LWGF01000831.1:0-842 GCF_001635355.1 Oleiphilus sp. HI0125 | reverse complement strand
ATCAGACTCAGCCATTTCTTGACCTACAAAAATAGAAATGCCAGCGTCTTGTACGTTGTCAATCGCTTCAACAGCAGCTGAACCACCTTCAGCAGCAACTGGATCGAACGCAGTACCACGAACAGTGATTACTTTGATCGCATCGCTAGATTGAACTGTCGCAATCGCGTTACCCGCATAGATTGGACGAACGAACGTATCAGCTGACTCAACTTTGATGATGTCAGAGATTTGCGCAACGTCTAGAAGTGCAGCAACACGTGGAAGGAAGTCCTTACCAGTTGTGCCCGCAGAAGTAAGAACGTGCGAGTAACCTTTACCAAGGTCAGCAACCAATAGAGAAAGGTTTTCAGCCAACTGATGGCCGTAAGCTGCGTTATCAGCTACCAATACTTTAGCAACGCCAGCCGCTTTTGCCGCAGCTTCTGCTGCTGCACCACAACCTTCGCCCGCAACCAATACGTCGATGTCACCACCGATTGCTGTTGCTGCAGCAAGAACGTTAAGAGTAACTGGCTTCAAGCTACCATTATCATGATCTGCAATAACTAAAATGCTCATTTAGATCACCTTCGCTTCGTTTTTAAGTTTGTCTACAAGCTCTGCAACGTCTGCAACTTTAATACCCGCAGAACGTTTAGCTGGCTCTTCTACTTTCAATGTAGTTAGGCTAGCGCTCAACTCAACACCGTAATCTGCTGGAGATTTAGTATCGAGAGGCTTCTTCTTAGCCTTCATGATGTTAGGAAGAGATGCGTAACGTGGCTCGTTCAAACGCAAGTCAGTAGTCACTACTGCAGGAAGATTAAGACCAACAGTCATCAAACCGCCGTCAACTTCAC
>NZ_LWGF01000830.1:0-1062 GCF_001635355.1 Oleiphilus sp. HI0125 | reverse complement strand
CAAGGCCTGCATAAGCGCCGCAGTAAAGGAGATAAATATTCCACTTCGAATATTGTCTTTATTGGTTCCCAAATAAGTCACAATAACAGCCTTGCCATGCCCGGGACCGATAGCATGAAAAATACCGTAAGCAAAACTCACGATCACTAGCATCATTCCATAGGAAGAGGCATTCGTCGCGACAGCGGTGATATGCTCCGTTAACAGAGAATGGAAATACTTCTGCCAAGTAACACTGTGAAGAACAAACTCATCCCACAAGGTGAATAAAGATACGATGAGAACCGCACAAAGTACTCCCGTCAAATACTTCCAGACCGAGAATCTACTTTGTGTAAGTCCTTTTATATTTTGATGATTCATAAAGATCTCACGAACAACTAACAATTTGGTTTGAAGAGACTCGATGATGGATATAGCTCCCCCACTCACCGAGCAAGATATGCTCATTGCATGTTAAGAGAATTGTGCCTTAACCGATAAAGTCGAGGGTCAACAACAAACGCTTTTCGTTTACTCCGACGTTTGGGGATCGATGAACTAAACCCGCGCCTTCGTTGCCAATCCACTTCTCTCCCTTAAGGAGCGCAACATCACCAACCGTCAAGGATCGAATATCTTGACGAGATGAGTAAATCCCAGACTCAGAATCTGAAAGGCCATTATTCCCTGCCCCAAGTTTTGAGCGATCAACATCGTCATGCTTAAGCCATTCAGTTGCGAGTCCCTGATAGGTAGTCACTAAACGACATGGCACTTTATCAGTATGAAAACGCGGACACATAGCGCGATCTAATTTGGTCAAACGCAAACCAACGCGTGTTTGCTCAAACAAGCAGCAAAATATATCAACGACGTGAGAAAGATCATCGACCAATGGCGCTACATTTTCGTAGTGATCGAGTTTCAAATTTAAGCGATCTTTTACGTTCTCTGGCGTCACATCATCTTCAACACGAATGAATTCAGCCTGATCAAGCAGAGATGCAATTGAATCACGTAATCCTGATGAGAGATCTCGTTTCCAGACGGCGATATTAACGTCGTCTTTGTAGATATCTG
>NZ_LWGF01000829.1:0-1044 GCF_001635355.1 Oleiphilus sp. HI0125 | reverse complement strand
CGCGCAGGAAGCATCGAGTAACATGCATTACGTTGTAAACCTGATAGAGCGGGTCTAACCTTAAGTACGCGAGTTAATGAATTTGATTGGAGCAATGCAAATGTCTAGAAATGAAACTAATAATAAATTGTTGAAGAACCAGCGTGGCGCTTCAATGCCCTTTGTTTTGGTGTTTCTAGCGATGGCTGCGTTTGTTGCGTTAGTTGGTTTTAAATTGTATCCAGCCTATTTTGAGCACTGGCAATTAAAGTCAGTGGTGACGTCTTTTGTCGAGGATTCTCAAACCGCTGAACTCGATCTGGGTGAGATTAATCGCCGCTTCAAATTACGTATGCAGACTAACAATATTCGCGACATTGACTTCAATGAAGCTGTATCGATAGAGAAAGAAGAAGGGGTGATTTCTTTCTACTTAGATTATGAAGTTCGTATCAATGTTTACAAAAATGTCGATGCAGTGATTGTGTTCGACGAAGTATCAGAAATCTATCCATAGGTAGCACAACACGGGTGAGTACAGTTAATTACGACAGACTTGAGCGAAAGCTTGGTTATACCTTCAAAGATCGATCTCTTTTAGAGCTTGCCCTCACACATCGTAGTTTCAAAGGTAAAAATAATGAGCGTCTCGAATATCTCGGTGACGCTATTCTCGGCTATGTGATCGCCGAACAACTCTATCTTCGTTTTCCTCATTTTAAAGAAGGTCAACTATCGCGCTTGAGAGCTCGCTTGGTTAAAGGCGTAACTCTCGCTGAGATAGCGAGAGAGTTTGGGCTAGGTGATTATCTAAAGCTCGGTCCTGGTGAACTAAAAAGCGGCGGTTTTCGACGAGAATCTATTTTAGCTGATGCAGTAGAGTCGATTATCGGCGCGACGTATTTGGATTCTGGTCATGACGTAGCCAAACAAATGGTATTGTCTTGGTACGAAGAACGATTGAGTTCTCCTGAGTTAGAAACGACAGAGAAAGATTCGAAGACTCAGCTGCAAGAATTGCTTCAAGCTAAAAAGCAAGACTTACCGACATACGAGGTTTTGCGC
>NZ_LWGF01000828.1:0-1539 GCF_001635355.1 Oleiphilus sp. HI0125 | reverse complement strand
CACACCAGTTAAGCTCAGGTCAAGCGTTTGTATGTAGTGTATTGGTTGATCAACCTGTTATGGCTGGGCACTTAGACGCTAATAACGCCGCTTATGTGCTTAGAACTCTCGATCGTGCTATCGAGGGTTGTCTTTCCGGAGAATTCTCTGCGATCGTAACAGCGCCAGTTCATAAGGGTGTGATCAATGATGCCGGAGTGAGTTTTAGCGGCCATACCGAATATCTCCAAGAAAAGTGTGGCGTCGATAAAGTCGTTATGATGCTTGCTAATCGTCATATGAAAGTATCGCTTGCAAGTACTCACTTACCCCTTAAGGACGTCTCCCAGTCAATTACTCCTGAATCTTTACAGCGCGTTATTGAAATTTTACTTGCTGATATGCGCGGTAAGTTTGGTGTTGAGAAGCCTCGTATTTTGGTGGCTGGGCTGAATCCGCATGCAGGGGAAGATGGTCATATGGGGCGAGAAGAGATCAACGTCATTCAGCCCGTCATGGCTAGTTTTGAAGATGCGCTTTGCGAGTTAGTTGGTCCTTTACCTGCAGACACTTTGTTTACTCAAAAATACCTTGAAAACGCCGATGCAGTGCTTGCTATGTATCACGACCAGGGGCTCCCTGTTTTGAAGTATGCAGGCTTTGGCGAGTCAGTGAACATAACCTTGGGTCTACCGATTATTCGCACCTCTGTGGACCATGGAACCGCATTAGATTTAGCTGGAACCGGAAATATTGATACGGGAAGTTTGCGTACCGCGATCTCGATGGCTATAGATATGGTCAAAGCCAGTAACAACATTCTTAAATAGGTAAAACGAATATGGCTCAACGAAAAAAAACCGTTGGTCATCAAGCGCGAAAACGCTTTGGACAGAACTTCTTAAGCGATGACGCGATTATTGCGCGTATTGTCAGTGGCATTAATCCGCGTCCGGGTGACCGCATGGTGGAAATTGGACCTGGGCTTGGAGCACTAACAGAGCATCTGTTAGATGGGCTTGATGGCAACTTACAGGTTGTTGAACTTGATAGAGATTTGATACCGGTTCTGCGTACCAAATTCTTTAATTATCCTGATTTCAACATTAATGAGGCTGACGCACTGAAGTTCGACTTTAATGCTTTAGCTGATGAAGAGCACCCTTTGCGTGTTGTTGGTAACTTGCCTTACAATATTTCGACACCTTTGATCTTCCACCTGCTCGACAATATCAAGCATCTGAAAGATATGCATTTTATGCTCCAGAAAGAAGTCGTAGAGAGAATGGCTGCTGTGCCAGGGCATTCTTTGTATGGTCGATTAGGCATCATGACGCAGTATTATTGCCGGGTTCAGCCTTTATTTATCGTTGGGCCTGATGCCTTTGAACCTGCTCCAAAAGTTGATTCTGCGATAGTGAGATTAACACCGCATAAAGAGCTACCGCATCCAGTCGAATCGCTTGAGCGTTTGCAGACGATTGTTAAAACGGCATTTACTAAGCGAAGAAAGACCTTACGTAATGCTTTGTCGGGTGTGATTGAGCTGGAAGCGCTTGA
>NZ_LWGF01000827.1:0-1228 GCF_001635355.1 Oleiphilus sp. HI0125 | reverse complement strand
GATAAATACGAGTAATGAGAGCATAAGAGCAAGTACGATGAACGCTGTCATTCCAAGCCAAGGTGCATGAAGGTTTGTTTTACCTTGCGAGATCAGCTCGCCAAGTGAAGGAGATCCGGGAGGTAGGCCAAACCCTAAGAAATCGAGCGAAGTAAGAGTTGTGATAGACCCCGTCAATATGAACGGCATAAAGGTTAAAGTTGCAACCATCGCATTCGGTAGTATGTGGCGAAACATAATGCCTGCATTGTTCAGGCCTAAGGCTCTAGCCGCTCTAACATATTCAAGATTACGTGCGCGCAGGAATTCAGCGCGAACAACATCGACTAAGCCCATCCAGCTGAATAACAGCATGATTCCAAGTAACCACCAGAAGCTCGGTTCAATCATGCTTGATAGAATGATTAGCAGAAATAGTACTGGTAGCCCTGACCAAATCTCTATGAATCGCTGGCCAATTAGATCGACTTTTCCGCCGTAGTATCCTTGTAATGCGCCAACAGCTACTCCAATCATGGATGAGAAAATTGTCAACGCTAAGCCGAATAAGACAGAGATCCTAAAGCCATAAATTACTCGCGCAAATACGTCTCGCGCCTGATCGTCTGTGCCCAGCAAATTATCAGACGTGGGGGAGGAGGGCGCTGGTTCACTCAAGTTATAGTTGTGCGTGTCGTAGCTATAGCGAATAAGTGGCCATAGCATCCAGCCTTTCTCTTCGATTAGCTCGACGACGTATTCATCACGATAATCGGCTTCTGTTTCAAATTCCCCTCCAAATTCGGTCTCTGCATAGACTTGGCTAATCGGAGAATAGAAGCTCCCATCAAAATATATGAGCAGAGGTTTGTCGTTAGCGACAAGCTCAGCAAACAATGAGAAAAAAAATAGCGCCAGAAAAACCCATAGAGAGTAATACCCGCGTCGGTTTGCTTTGAAATTTTCTAAGCGACGACGATTAAGAGGCGACCAATTGTCGGTATTGAGTAACTGCATTATGACTCTCTACTTTCAAAGTCTATTCGCGGATCGATGAGCACATAGGTCAAGTCACTAATCAGCTTCAGCAGCAATCCGACAATGGTGAATATATAGAGGGTTCCAAACATGACTGGATAATCTCGATTTAGAGCTGCTTCGAAACCTAATAGCCCGAGACCATCTAGAGAGAATATGACTTCGATAAGCATGGAGCCGGTAAAAAATATACCAATTAGTGCGCTCGGCA
>NZ_LWGF01000826.1:0-1415 GCF_001635355.1 Oleiphilus sp. HI0125 | reverse complement strand
AGAGATTTACGTTTTGCTAAAGGGTGTGAAGGCGAACAAAACACAACCAGTTCGTCAGTCAACCAAGTTTCTACGATCAAACTATTATTGTTGATTTCACCTTCGATAAGTCCGATGTCCAATTCATAATTTAGAACACGATCCGCGATTTCGGTTGTATTCGCGACATTGAGAGTAACGCTTGCATCAGGATGTGATTGTTTAAATTCGGAGATCATATTCACTGCTAGATAATTGCCGATGGTTAGCGTTGCTCCAATATTCAGTGAAACATCACTTACATGCTGGGCGAATGATGACTCTAGAATTTGAGCACGTTCTAGTAAGTTATTTGTTTCTTGTTGGAGAGCTTTACCCAAAGCATTTAGTTGTAAGGATTTTCCAATTCGATCAAATAGTTTTACGTCGAACTGGTGCTCCAGGTTTTTTAACGATTCACTGACGGCAGACTGAGACATCGCTAAATGTTCTGAAGCTACGCTGACATTTTCATAGTGTGCTATCGCGACAAATACTTCGAGTTGTTTCAATGTAAAACGCATATCGCTAAATCCGAATAAACTTATTTATATATCCTGTTTTACAGATATGTTAGTGGCTTTTAAACTTCTCATCAAGATTTACGAAAGTGCGGAGAAGATTATGGGTTTCATGACCGAAAAAGTTACAAGCGTTAAACATTGGAACGATACCTTGTTTAGTTTTAAAACGAGTCGTGATCCGTCGTTTCGTTTTAAAAATGGGCATTTCATAATGATTGGCTTGCCACATGAGGGGAAGCCTCTAATGCGCGCTTATAGTATTGCGAGTGCGAACTATGAAGAAGAGCTCGAGTTTTTCAGTATTAAAGTTCCTGATGGGCCTCTTACATCTAAGCTTCAAAAAATCAAAGAAGGAGATGAGATTCTTCTTAGCAGAAAACCAACTGGTACTTTGATTCTCGATAATCTCTTGCCCGGGAAAAACCTATATTTAATTAGCACAGGTACTGGGTTAGCTCCGTTTATGAGCATCATCCGTGACCCTGAAACCTACGCTGCGTATGATAATGTGATTCTAACGCATGGTACGCGGTTTGTTTCTGAATTGGCTTATCAAGATGAAATTCTCAACGACTTGCCAAACAACGAGTACTTTGGCGACGAGGTCAAAGAGAAACTAATCTATTACCCAACAGTTACTCGCGATGAATTCAAAACTCAAGGAAGAATTACCGATGCGATGCGTAACGGAAAATTAGCCTCAGATATCGGTTTGCCACCCTTAGATCTTGAAAATGATCGTTTCATGATTTGTGGTAGCCCAAGCATGTTAAAAGAGACATGTGAAATCCTTGATGAGATGGGGTTTGAGGAAGCTAAGCAGGGTAGTTTAGGACACTACGTTATTGAACGAGCGTTTGTAGAGAGTTAGTT
>NZ_LWGF01000825.1:0-821 GCF_001635355.1 Oleiphilus sp. HI0125 | reverse complement strand
CCACCTATAACAACTTCTATGAATTTGGAACAGGCAAGTCTGATCCGGCAAAGTATGCGCATGAAATGACGACTAAGCCTTGGTCGGTTGTTGTGAACGGATTGACGGATAAACCTGGTGCCTACAACCTTGAAGATGTTCTAAAGGGTTTAGAGTTGGAAGAAAGGGTATATCGTTTCCGATGTGTGGAGGCTTGGTCCATGGTGATTCCTTGGGTGGGCTTTTCGTTGTCTGCGCTGTTAAATAAATTTCAGCCCTCCCCTTCAGCCAAATATGTTCGATTTGAAACGCTAAATAGACCAGAAGAGATGCGTGGTGTTCGATCATTTACGTCTTCGATTGATTGGCCATACGTTGAGGGATTGCGCATGGATGAGGCAATGCATCCTCTGACGATGATGGTTGTGGGAATGTATGGCAAGGAATTGCCAAATCAAAATGGTGCTCCATTAAGACTGATTGTCCCATGGAAATATGGTTTTAAGAGCATAAAGTCCATAGCTCGAATTTCGTTTAGCGAGACACGACCACGAACGAGTTGGGAGAAAGCGGGGCCAAGTGAATATGGCTTTTATTCCAATGTAAACCCCAACGTTGATCACCCTAGATGGAGTCAAAAGACAGAGAGGCGATTACCTAACTCTTTGTTTAGTCCAAATCGTATCGATACCTTGATGTTTAATGGGTATGAAGAGCAGGTTGCATCACTCTACGCTGGGATGGATCTGAAGAAGAATTACTAATTATGAATGCAAAAACTGCTCACTTGATGCGTTGGTGGTTTATTTTTATTGCTTGCTTAGCTCCACTGCCATACATCG
>NZ_LWGF01000824.1:0-1334 GCF_001635355.1 Oleiphilus sp. HI0125 | reverse complement strand
TTGATTTTCAAATTAATCAAACGCATTATTTCGCACTTCCCTCTGTCGCCTTAACTTCATGCCCTTGCTGTTCGATCACTTGCTTATGAGGCAAAACAGGTAAATTTAAAAGCGTTGGTGAAACTTGTTCATTCGCCATTGAGATACCATCACTAATTGAATCTGAATAGCCGTCCAAAGATTGCCATTTTGATTTTTCTCGATCCCATAGACCTTGTCGCAAACCATCTGAGGTCTGGTAGTAAAGCCCAATTCGGCCAAGCCTAAGTATTTGAACAAGTGTCTCTCGACCATCCAAAGATAATTCCTGAGCATAAGTCTCGAGCGTATAACCAAAGTCTCGTTCAATTTCATAGGCATCGAGCACCTGACGATATTTGTTGGGCAAAGACAAATCTGGCGCGCTGATCATTTTGCGCAGCGCTTTAATCCTCGCGCGACGTTCTACGAGTAAAAAAGGTAAGTCCTTTTCAATACTCGCTTCTAACGCATCAATCATGTTTAACAACAAAGGAACCAAAGCTGTTTCAGTTTCAGATAAAGTTAGCATCTGCTTGCGTAAAGACGCTTTTTGTTCGCTTTGGCGCGATTGCATCACCTCAAGATGGGCGATGTTCTTCTGGTAGCGCGCTAGCTGTTCGTAGGATTCACGATATGCATCGAGCAACTCTTCAGTTTGTTCAGCAAGCACATCGATTTTTTCCTGCGATATTTTTCCAGAAATATTCGCGGCCTTTACAACTTGTATATTCGCATCAAATTTGCGGACAAGGTTCGAGTCGCTAATTGTGTTTTGCCCACGACTCGGCGACGCACTTACCAACAATGAGATCGCAAACAAAGGCAAGAGCAATGAACTCAGCCTCGTGCTTAGGTTTAGATTAATCAGCATGTTTACACCGTTATTTGGCTGAAGTGATTTCCCCAATGGGCGTTTGGCCATTCAGGAATTGAGACTGAGCTGAGTGCCAAAGCATGAGCGTCAATGTGATACAAAGAACCAGTACCAGAGGTAACAAAAAAGTACCTGCCATCCCGGCTTAAAGCGACACCACTCGCGTCAAAAATTTCTATTGAACTAATAAACTTACGATCTCGAGAATCCCAAAATGTGATGAGATTGCCTCGGGGACAAGTTATAGCAGTGACACCCGTTTCAGGATGAATACAAATGCTTGCAGTGTATTGATTCATTTTCCAATGGGTCTGATCGTCATCCGACTTAACCAACTGAATCTCTCGCTGCCCTTTTTGAAAGCCAACCACCGGCGGGAATTCTCGCTTACCTTTGTACTGAAGTGCCAACCCCACCGTGTCATCACTACCGACTGCCA
>NZ_LWGF01000823.1:0-39006 GCF_001635355.1 Oleiphilus sp. HI0125 | reverse complement strand
AAGCCTTAAAACAACTGAAAAACTTCATAAATGTCGTCTAAATTTTATCCACTTACTTAGTGTCGCATGTTTAGGATGTTTATGTTTGTTTCTCTTACTCGTTCTTTTTTGTTGGCTGTATCGTGTTTTGTTGTCTTGGCAGGTATTTCTCCGTCAGCGCTAGCTATTAGCGCGGCTGAGTATGGTGTAGTACTGAACTTGTCTGGTAAGCAGCGCATGCTCACCCAGAAAATGTCTAAAGAGGTGACACTAGTTGCTTTAGGCGTTGATGCGGAACAGAACATCAAAAACCTAAGTGCTACGTCTGATTTGTGTGACCGCACGCTGAAAGGCTTGCGTGACGGCGATGCAGAGCTTGGTCTACCTTCAACGGAGTCGAAACGTATCGTACGACAGCTCGACAAGGTGGATGGTATTTGGGCTGAGTTCTATCCGGTTATTAAAGATGTGATCGGTTCAGGTGCGGTGACGCAGGATCAATTATCTCTAATTGCAGAAAAGAATCTTCCCTTGCTTAAGCAAATGAACAAAGCTGTTGGGCTATACGAAAAAGACGCGAAAAAGAACGGAACTGAGGCCTCACCCGGGCTCGCAACAACGATCAACCTTGCCGGCAAGCAGCGAATGTTGACCCAAAAAATGAGTAAAGAATACTTTTTAGTAGCACTTGGTTTTGATGTTGAAAATAACAAGTTGAATCTACTCTATACTTATTCTTTGTTTGATCAAACGCTCTCTGGTTTGCGTGATGGAGACGACATTCTGCGGTTCATTAGGTGAGGTGAGCGAGAGGCTGAACGCGCAACTTGCTCAATTTAAAATCCAATAAGCTGCTCTATGGTTTAGTTATTTTCTCTTCGAAGTATTTTGAGATCGGGGCAGGTAAGCCTTTTTGTGCACGCGCCTCGTGCGTTAGCCACTCAAGCCTCTCTTCGCGAATACTGTTTTCTTGTCGAGATACTTGGATGCGGACGGGATGGGCCAAGAGTGTGTAATGGCTAAAAATGTGTTTAAAAGGCGTGGCTTCATCAATAGATAAGCCTTTCAAATCAAAGCGTCTTTCTACTTCTTCGAGTATTTCATCGTATGTGTATTCTCGACTTAATTCAGGAAGTGAATGAAGCCCGCCCCAAATCCCGCTAGCAGGTCGTTTTTCAAACAACGTTTCATTGTTGCAAGTAATATCTAAAATCCAGCACTCTTTCACTGGATTTTTCTTCTTTGGTTTTGAGGTTGGGCGAAGCCTGATTGTGTCATTTGCATAGGCTTGGCAGTCAGTTTGAAATGGACATTGTGTGCATTGCGGCGTAGAGCGCGTGCATAGTGTTGCGCCAAGGTCCAT
The DNA here is from genome assembly GCF_001635355.1 of Oleiphilus sp. HI0125. Lineage (NCBI taxonomy): Bacteria > Pseudomonadati > Pseudomonadota > Gammaproteobacteria > Oceanospirillales > Oleiphilaceae > Oleiphilus > Oleiphilus sp. HI0125. The sequence continues at coordinate 37,664 of NZ_LWGF01000823.1, read as the reverse complement.
GATGGCTTGCGTGTAATCCTCACATCGTTCGGTAGGGGTGTAGTTATCAGCCAATTGCCAGAGCTGTTTTTCTATTTCTCGCCGACCAGGCCAGCCTTCGATATCGTGCAAGCGTGTAAGTACGCGTTTAACGTTACCATCGAGAATTGGTGCTGAGCGTTTGAAAGCAATAGATGAAATGGCGCCTGCGGTGGAACGGCCTATTCCAGAGAGTTCCATAATCTTCTCTACGTCACTCGGGAATGCACCGTCCAAATCAAAGACGACATGTTTTGCTGCTTTGTGAAGGTTTCTCGCACGTGCGTAATATCCTAGGCCTGCCCATTGAGCGAGCACTTGTTGTTCTTCGGCATGGGCCAAGGAATGAATGTCTGGGAAATGCTCCATAAACCGCTGGTAGTAGCCAATGACGGCGGCTACTTGTGTTTGTTGCAGCATGATTTCTGACACCCAAACTCGGTATGGTGTTTTGTCAGATTGCCAGGGCAGATCCTTTCTACCGTTAATATCGAACCAAGCTAATATGCGTTTTGCAAAATCTTTAGTGGGTGAGAATGGGCTTGGTTGTTGGCTCATGTTTGTCGTTTATAGGCTGTATTAGAAAGTCGCTGTAGGATGCTTTTTTAAAATGACTTGTTTATCATGCTGAGCAAAGCGCGAGTAAGCTAGCGCGTCAATAACAATTAAACAAGAGGAAAGCTTCATGGCATTCAAAGTTAATATTGATGTCGATCGTACTATTACTGTTTCTGCTGACGTTGCAACGGCGTTTGCGTTGTTGTCAGACGTTCCTGCATCTGCAGAGCATTTTCCAAAGATTGAAAACCTCATTGATCAAGGTGATGGCGTTTACCGTTGGGAAACTGAAAAAGTAGGAATTGGTGATCACGCTTTGCAAACCATTTATGCGAGCAAATACGTGTCAGATGAAGCGAATGGTTCAGTTGAATGGACGGCCGTTAAAGGCGAGGGTAACGCTCAGGTTTCTGGTGGTTGGTCTTTAACTGAAGTAGATGGCGGCACAGAGCTAACTTTGAGCAGCTCTGCAGAACTCGAGTTGCCATTGCCAAAATTGCTTAAGATGGCCATTAGCCCAGTGGTTAAAAGCGAATTCGTACGTATGGTAGATACCTACGTCGAGAATATTGAAAGTGCATTGAATAGCTAAGTGAAGCGAAATGCATGAAAACCCTCAGTTTTTACTGGGGGTTTCTTGTTTTTGGCGGTAGGAAGACAGAGGCATAAAGGCTATAATCGCGAGCCTGCTGATAAAGGTGTGATAAAAATGCCTAGTCAGTTGTTTAATATGCAGAAATTGGAGTGATACATGAGCGCCAGAACAGCGCAAGTAGAGCGTAATACCTTAGAGACGCAAATTAGCGTATCAATAAATCTTGATGGTACAGGTGAAGCAAAGTTCGACACTGGTATGCCATTTTTAGAGCACATGTTGGATCAGATTTGTCGCCATGGTTTGATCGACATTGAAGCGCGTGTGAAAGGTGATTTACATATCGATGATCACCACTCTGTTGAAGATTTAGGTATCACTCTAGGACAAGCTTTCGCTAAGGCTGTCGGAGATAAAAAAGGCATTCGTCGTTATGGGCATGCATACGTGCCGCTTGATGAAGCATTGTCGCGCGTAGTGATTGATTTCTCTGGCCGCCCTGGACTCGAAATGGATGTTCCATTTGTAAAAGGCTCTGTTGGTGGTTTTGATTGCGATCTGTTTTATGAGTTTTTCCAAGGCTTTGTAAACCACGCGTGGGTGACTCTGCACATCGACAACTTGAAAGGTAAGAATGCGCATCACCAAATCGAAACCGTGTTTAAAGCTTTCGGTCGAGCACTGCGCATGGCGCTCGAATTCGATGATCGAATGGCAGGTATGATGCCGTCTACAAAGGGTACGCTTTAAGCTGTACAAGTACGTTCTTTCTAAGCGTCTTTGCATGATTGCAAAGACGCTTCTTAGGTAAGTCAAAGCATGAGTTCTATTGCAATTATTGATTATGGCATGGGTAACCTTCACTCCGTTGCGAGTGCGTTTGAACATGTCTGTGGTTCTTCAATTCAAGTTACTTCTGACCCGTCTGTGATTGAATCAGCTGATCGCGTTGTATTGCCGGGTGTCGGCGCGATGCGTGATTGTATGGCTGAGATCAAGCGTTTGGGTGTCGATGAAATTGTTTCCAAAGTTTCCAAAGATCGACCTTTTCTAGGTATTTGTGTCGGCATGCAGGCCTTGATGCAAAGCAGTGAAGAGAATAGTGGCGTTGATTGCTTGGGCTTGTTCGATGGACAAGTAAAGTTTTTTGGCGATGACTTACGTGAAAATGGTCAGCGTTTGAAAGTGCCTCATATGGGGTGGAATCAAGTGGAACAGCGTGATCATCCGCTGTGGCATGGCATTGACAATCAGTCTCGATTTTATTTTGTGCACAGCTACTACGTGCCAACTAGTATTGATCAAAATCTCGTTGCGGGTACGACGCGTTACGGTGTCGATTTGAGCGCTGCTATTATGCGAAATAATGTCTTTGCGACGCAGTTTCACCCTGAGAAAAGTCAGCATGCTGGCTTGCAACTACTTAAGAATTTTAGTGAATGGAATGGTCAGCTTTAAGCTGGCATTGGTTTGGAAATAAATATGTTAATTATCCCTGCAATTGATCTTAAAGACGGCAAGTGTGTTCGATTACGCCAAGGTCGTATGGACGACTCTACGGTATTTTCCGATGATCCTGTTGATATGGCTGGTCGCTGGATGGATCAAGGTGCACGTCGACTGCATTTGGTGGATTTAAACGGCGCATTTGATGGTGTGCCTGTTCATGCTGAGATCGTAAATGCCATTGCTAAGCGCTTTCCGAATTTACCGATTCAAATCGGTGGCGGAATTCGTAGCCTAGATACGATTGATGCCTACCTGAATGCTGGTGTTGAGTACGTAATTATCGGCACGAAAGCAGTGAAAGAACCAGAGTTTGTGACGGAAGCTTGTGCAGCTTTCCCAGGACATATCATCGTTGGCTTAGATGCTAAAGATGGCAAGGTTGCAACAGATGGTTGGGCTGATGTGTCTAGCGTTGAAGCAACAGATCTTGCGAAGCAGTTTGATGAAGCCGGTGTTTCGTCGATTGTATACACGGATATAGCTCGTGATGGCATGATGCAAGGTGTGAATGTTGAAGCGACAGTGCGTCTAGCTCAAGCTTCTTCTATTCCTGTGATTGCATCGGGCGGTGTCACGAATATGGAAGATATCAAAGCCTTGGCTGCGCAAGCTGATCAAGGCATTTGTGGTGCGATCACCGGTCGTGCGATATACGAAGGAACGCTCGATGTGAAAGAAGCGCAAGACTACAGTGATATTCACAGTGGTTACGTTGCGAAAGACTAAGATTTTTAAGGTGTAGTCATGGGCTTAGCAAAACGTATTATTCCTTGTTTAGATGTAGAAAATGGGCGCGTGGTGAAAGGCGTTCAGTTCGTAGATATTCGCGATGCGGGTGACCCAGTACAAGTCGCTAAAAAGTACGATGAACAGGGCGCTGACGAAATTACCTTTTTGGATATAACGGCGAGTCATGAAGGTCGTGATACGACGATTCATACCGTTGAAAAAATAGCTGCGAATGTTTTCATCCCATTAACGGTTGGCGGCGGTATCCGTAAAGTCGAAGATATTCGTAACATGCTGAATGCAGGGGCTGACAAAGTGAGTATTAATACTGCTGCAGTATTCAATCCTGAATTTGTTCGTGAGGCGGCAGAGAAGTTCGGTAGTCAATGTATTGTTGTTGCGATTGACGCGAAGAAGGTGAGTGCCGAGGGTGAAGAACCTCGTTGGGAAATTTTCACTCATGGCGGACGCAAGCCAACGGGCTTAGACGCCGTCGAGTGGAGCAAGAAAATGGCAGAATATGGCGCTGGAGAGATTTTGCTCACGAGCATGGATCAGGATGGTGTAAAAAGCGGTTATGATCTCGGTGTTACGCGTGCGATCGCTGATGCTGTTCCAATTCCAGTGATTGCCTCGGGTGGCGTGGGAAATCTGCAGCACTTGGCTGACGGCGTCACTGAAGGTGGTGCTGACGCTGTTTTAGCAGCGAGTATTTTTCACTTTGGCGAATACTCGGTACAAGAAGCGAAAAAGCATATGTCTGATCAAGGTATAGAAATGCGTTTGTAGGCGCCTATTTTTCGATCATAAAAAAGCCCGATCTTAGAAATAAGTTCGGGCTTTTTGCGTTTTAGGTCTTCCGTTAAGCGTTTCGCTATTAAGCAAACACACCCCAATCATTCAAACGTGTACGCAATTTCAGTGAATCATTTACTTGTTGCGTTGCCTGCCATTGCTTAGTGGCTTTTGCTCCAGCAAGGATCATCATGTCAACGTCATCGCCAGTGATGCGTTCTGCAGCGCCCAAAGTGATCGACTTAAACTCTTGCTGGCTAAGCTTAAGGTTTGTGTTCAAAACGAGTTCGTTAAACTTTGTACGCGTGTTTAAGTCGCAACCTGCTTGCTTTGCGATCATGTCAGTAGCGCCAATAAGATAATAGCCAATCGCTTCTCTTAACCAAGCGAGTTGACCTGTTTCAAGATCTTGAAACTCACGCTTGATAGCGATCATCTGAATGCCTGCAAAAATCTGCGCTTCTTTAAGTGTTTCAATGCGCGTGATGAATGGGGCAGGAGTAGCGTATTCATCAACGAGAATTTCCTCGTCGTCTAACGCGCTATGCACGCCAAGAGTAGTCGTGGCTTGGAAGCTCTGTTTCTTTGATAAGTTTACGATGCGATAGGCAGCGTAAGCGAAGAGAGCAAGTGTTAGCGCTTCTAAAGCGTGGATAGCGATGTTCAGCATGTAATACAACTTCCAATGATTATTCTCAGTTGGGGGTAGTATACCGACGATTACATTTTGTTACACGAAAGAGGTAACACTTTGAAGGGGACTTGGGTCACGCCTCGAAGGTCAATTGACCCTCGAGGGTTTTAGCAATTATTTGCAATTACACAGCTTCAGCAAGCCTATGTTCTCGTTCTAGGAAGAATGTGCGCAGATCACCGTAATTGATTGGCTTGCTAAAGAAATAGCCTTGCGCGAAATCACATTTGTTAATGTCTAGGAAGTCACGCTGATCTTCACTCTCAACGCCTTCGGCAACTACTTTCAAGTTTAGTTTGTGCGCAACGGCGATGATCGCTGATGTGATTTCCATGGCATTGAGATCTTCTGGTATGTCGCGTACAAACTCACGATCTACTTTGAGTATGTCGACTGGCAAACTTTTCAGATAGCTAAATGAGGAGTAGCCGGAGCCGAAGTCATCGATACTTACGGTACAGCCATAAGCCTTGATGCGATTCAATTGATCGATCACTGTTTCCATGTCTTGCATGAGCATGCTCTCGGTGACTTCTAGCTCTAGGTTACGGGCAGGCATGCCTGCTGTTTCTAGTGCATTATTCACCGTATTGACTAGGCGTAAGTCAGTGAATTGTCGTGTTGATAGGTTAACTGCAACACGTAAATCTAAGCCAGAGTCTTGGTTGAGTTGATGAATTTCGCTACATGCCTTCTTTAAAACCCAGTCGCCAATCGGGACGATCAGTCCGGTTTCTTCAGCAATAGAGATAAAGTCATTGGGGGAAATTTCACCTTTAACTGGATGACGCCAGCGAATGAGCGCTTCAACACTGTTTATTTTGTTTGTCTTTAAATCGATTTGAGGTTGGTAATGAAGATAGAACTCGTCATTGCTTAGTGCATGGCGAATCTCGTGCTCAATCTCCATAAGATGGCTGGCTCTAACATTCAACTCTTCAGTAAAGAAGCAGTAGCCGTCTCGTCCGCGTTCTTTAGCGCGATACAAAGCCATATCTGCATTGCGCATCAAAGTTTCACTGCAGGTTGAATCGCTCGGAGCGATCGTAATACCGATACTAGTTGAAACGATGACTTCATGCTTGCCCAGTTTGATTGGCTTTTTCAATATCGCGAGAATGTATTCCGCGATCGAAGAGATTTTGTCATTGTTCGAAATATCATTGAGTAGGATGGTGAATTCATCACCACCTAAGCGTGCTACCGTGTCTTGCTTGCGCACGCATGTTTTAAGTCGCTCTGCGATCGTGCTCAGCAGTTTGTCGCCTGCTTGGTGGCCCAGCGTGTCATTGATCCGTTTGAATTGGTCAAGATCAAGGAACATGATCGCTGAGGTATGCTTGTGTCGGCGAGCGCTTAAAACTGATTGATGCAGTCGATCAATAAACAATCGGCGATTGGCGAGCCCTGTAAGGGAGTCAAACAAGGCGAGATTTTGCATCTTAGAATTAGCGTCTTTTAGAGCACTAATATCAATCGCAGATAGTACATAGTTCGTGATGATTCGGTCTTTGTTATAGACCGCGGCAACAGTGATCGCACACCAATATTCGGTGCCGTTTTTCTTCACGCAAAGTGCTTCGCCTTCCCAGGCTGATTTCAAACAACTATTGTCTAGCAATTGTCTGGTTTCGTTTTCGAGATGGCTCTCGGGGGACAATATATCAATCGATTGTCCGATCACTTCGTGGTGTAGGTAGCCGTTGCTGCGACAGAATTTCTGATTAACGTATTCGATGACACCATCAGCGTTAGTCATGACGATACTTGCACCGCTATTTGTGACCGCACTGCTCAGCTTCGACATCATTTGTTCGGTAGCTTGGTGGCTCGAAATATTGTTTTTAAGTCGCTTATTTAATCGAATGAGTACAAAGCTCATTGCCGCGAATATGATGGCTAAAGAACCAAACACGAAGACTTTCAGTAGCAGCTCATCATTTTTATGAGATGAAATCTGTAGTGATGAATCTGCTAATAGCGTGAAGCTTGAAAGTGCGAGGATGCCGCCCAAACATACTTTTCTTATTGTTGATGCACTAAGCACAAGAATACCTACTCGAGTTATATTTTTTATGTAATTTCAGTGTAGGGGAGTGGATTAGTTAAGCAGGGGAAGTATCGTTTTTTTGTGTAACGTTTGTAAGCTGTTGAGTAAAGGTATGAAAGTAAATATGTGTATGAAGGGAGAATAACTAGGCCATGCATTGCGCATGGCCTAGTTAAATTAATGGCTTAGATCAGCTCTTTTGCTTTGGCTGTCCAATCAGCGAAACCTTTTGTTTTCGCGAAGGCTTCTAATTTTTTCTTATCGGCCGCACTCGGGTTTGCGACCTGTTTGAAACTTGTGATTCCAGCCTCTGCAAGTTTCTTCGCGGTCGCTGGTCCAACGCCCGGTAGCTTACTTAAATTATCAGCAGCTTTCTTAGCCGCCGCTTTTGCTGGCGCAGCTTTTTTAGTAACGGCTTTCTTGACCGTTTTAACTTCTTTCTCGACTGCTTTCTTAGCGGTTTTAATTTCTTTCTCAACGGCTTTCTTCGCAGTTTCAATTTCTTTCTCAACGGCTTTCTTCGCAGTTTTTACGTCTTTCTCTACTGCCTTCTTCACGGTCGCTGCTTTTTTAGCAACAGTCTTTTTAGCGGGAGCTTTTTTAACAGGGGCTTTTTTCGCGGCTGTTTTAACTTTCTTTTCTACTGTTTTTACTTTGCTTTCAACCGTCGATTTTGCTTTAGAAATCGTTGACTCAGCTTTTTTCTTTTCAACGCCTAGCTTTTCTTTCAGTTGATCTTGTAGTGAGTTGAATTCCTTGATGCGTTTATCTAATTCTTTCTGAGCACGGGAAATTTCGCGATCACTGACTTTTTGGATGTCTTCCATCAGCTTTTTCATTGGTTCATGTACTTGTGCTTGTAACGAATCAATTTGCTTGAAGGCTTCGCTGACGAGTTTGTCGAATTGTTTGGTGGTAGATTCGAACTCTTTGTTAATACGGTTAACAACTTTGTCGATACCTAACTTATCTTTAGTGCTCATGTTTATTTTTGCTCCACTGATGAAGTTGCGTAAATAGTAGGAATACGTAATTACAAAATTATGACGCTGCAAGAAATTAAGCATTAACCGTACCGATAATGGCAGCGGTGTGCATTGAGGTTAAATACTAGATTTGTTCTTAAAGTTTGTCGAATTTTACTGCGTTATGGAGGCTATGAAGTATTAGCAGGGAGGGAAGGGACGGAGGATTCAGTGAGGGGGAATTCAGAGCGTGCGCAAAGCATATGCCTTGCGCGCAAATATAGTGCGTAGCGGGTTGAGTCGCTACGCGAAAACTTAGTCTAATTTGTCGGATGCAACGTGATAGTTAGGATCTTCAATAACGTTGACTTCAACAAGATTACCAGCTTTTTCTAAGAGCAATCGACACTCTGGACTCAGATGGCGGATGTGGAGGGTCTTTCCGGCATTTAGATAACGCTCAGCGAGCGTGTCAATTGCTTCAAGTCCACTATGATCGGCTACACGAGAACGGGCAAAGTCGACAATGACATCTTCTTTATCACTCGCAACATCAAACTGTTCAAGGAAGTTTGACGTTGAACCAAAGAATAAGGGGCCATCTACTTCGTATAGACTGCTGCCTTCGTTAGTTTCAGATTTGATAACACTAACATGCTTAGCATGTTGCCATGCAAATACGAGTGCTGACACGATCACACCTACTACAACCGCTACGGCTAAATCGGTAACCACGGTGACGCTTGATACAAGGATTAATACAAAAGCATCGGCACGCGGAACTTTACGGATAATACGGAAGCTTGACCATTCGAAGGTGCCAATTACAACAATGAACATGACGCCAACCAACGCTGCTACTGGAATCTGTTCAATTAGGCTTGATGCAAACAAAATAAAGCATAGTAAAAATAGTGCAGCAGAGATTCCCGACAAGCGACCGCGGCCACCCGAGTTAACGTTAATCATACTTTGACCGATCATCGCGCAACCGCCCATACCGCCGAAGAAGCCCGTTACGGTATTGGCGACACCTTGGCCGACACATTCTTGATTTCCTTTGCCATGCGTTTGAGTGATTTCGTCGATCAGACTTAAGGTCAACAAAGATTCAATCAAACCGATCGTAGCTAGTACTAGGGCGTAAGGGAAGATAATCGTTAAGGTTTCCCATGTGAAAGGAACAGATGGGATCGAGAAGCTTGGGAAGCCTCCAGCAATTGAGGCCACGTCACCTACAACGCGTGTATCAATACCGCCAAAGATAACAATGAGAGATACAACGATGATCGCGGCAAGTGACGATGGAATAGCTTTAGTCAACTTTGGTAAGAAGTGAATAATGGCCATCGTTAAGACGACAAGACCAAGCATGTTGTAGAGCGCAGAGCCTTCCATCCACGCGATGTCGATAATGCTTCCTTCTAATGCTGTACCGGATAGCCAGCCCTGTTCAGCGCCTTGTTGGCCAAATTGGCCCAGCTGAGCAAGGAAAATAACGATCGCTAAACCATTTACAAAGCCCAGCATAACTGGGTGTGGCACCATGCGAATAAACTTACCGAGCTTGAAAATACCTGCCGCAATTTGGAGTATGCCCATGAGTACAACTGTGGCGAAGAGATATTCGACACCATGCGCAGCGACAAGTGAAACCATCACGACGGCTAAAGCACCTGTTGCACCAGAGATCATGCCTGGGCGTCCGCCGATCACTGATGTGATTAAGCCAACCATAAATGCAGCATAGAGACCTACAAGAGGTTCAACGCCTGCAACGAATGCGAATGCAACTGCTTCAGGTACGAGTGCTAGGGCTACGGTAAGACCTGAAAGTAGGTCGTTTTTTACGCTAAGTTGGCGATTAGCCGATAGTTCAAACATGCGGGTCTCATTAATACTTGTATGGAGGGCGAGAGGGCGCGGATTATAGAGTTAGCCTGAGTCGATTACAAATCGACCTGTCTTACATCGCTGATTAACATTCGAAATACTGGGGTCAGAGTAAAAGTACTCTGACCCCAATGTTAAGTCTTTATCTATGTTTACGCGGCGGCAAACCAGTATGCTGTGTGTGGAAGCGGCCTTTGCGCATTTTAGAAGTCGCACTAGTTTTCTTTAGCTTCGCATTTCGGGTTTCGCTTTTGGGCTGCGTCGGTGGCACAAGATGCTTTTTACCGTAACCTATTAGATGGGCTTTGCCCATGTTCTTGAGCGCTTCTCGCAATAGTGGCCAGTTGTTTGGATCGTGATAGCGCAAGAATGCTTTATGTAAACGTCGCTGTATCGCACCTTTGGGTACAGGCATGGTATCGCTTTTATAATCAATACGATGCAAAGGGTCTTTCTTCGTGTGATACATCGCCGTGGCGTTTGCCATCGGAGACGGGTAGAAGTTTTGAACTTGGTCTGCGCGGAAACCGTTTGCTTTCAGCCATAACGCAAGATTCATCATGTCCTCATCACGTGTCCCAGGATGAGCCGCAATAAAGTACGGGATTAAGAACTGTTCTTTACCTGCTTCTTTAGAAAACTTATCGAACATCTCTTTAAATCGATGATAAGTGCCCATACCAGGTTTCATCATTTTAGAGAGAGGACCATCTTCTGTATGCTCTGGCGCGATTTTTAAATAACCGCCAACATGGTGTGTTACTAACTCTTTTACGTATTCAGGATCTTCAACGGCTAGATCGTAACGCAGACCTGAGGCGACAAAGATACGTTTTACACCAGGTACCGCTCGCGCGCGTCGATAGAGATTGGTCGTTGCCGACTGATCCGTTTTGAGATTTTTACAGATACCAGGATAGACACATGATAGTCGGTGGCACTTGGCATGGATTTCATCCGACTTACAGTTCAGGTGGTACATATTGGCAGTTGGTCCACCCAAATCTGAAATGATGCCTGTAAACCCAGGGGTTTTGTCCCGAATGTTTTCGATCTCGCGAATTACGGAATCTTCTGAACGGCTTTGAATGACTCGGCCTTCGTGTTCTGTGATGGAACAAAACGAGCAGCCACCAAAGCAACCGCGCATAATGTTCACTGAGAAGCGAATCATTTCATAAGCTGGGATACGTGCATCGCCATAGCTCGGGTGAGGAACGCGCTGGAAGTTCTGTTCAAACACCATGTCCAATTCTTCTGTCTCTAGAGGAATTGGTGGTGGATTCACCCAAACATAGCGTTCGCCATGTTTTTGAACCAAGGTATGTGCGTTTGCTGGGTTCGTCTCAATGTGGATGACCCGCGCGGCGTGAGCATATAGAACTGGGTCTCTACTAACTTTTTCATATGACGGAAGCAAGATATATTCTTTGTCCTTTCCTGCAATCGGCCAAAAGCGTAATACATGAGTATCGTCTTCAGGCTCGATTTCTTTTGCGCCATTTTCACAATTTTCGCCTTTACCATTTGCGCTGGTATCAATATAAGGACTTTGTATTGGGTCAATTTTTCCGGGCTTATCTAAGCGAGACGAGTCTTTGCCTGTCCAGTCATTTGGCAGTTCATTCACGATAATTGCTGTGCCACGGATGTTAGTCATTTCTTTCGGTGTTTCGCCGCGAGAGATACGGTGTGCAATTTCTGCTACCGCACGTTCTGCATTACCGTACAAGAGGATATCGGCTTTTGAATCTAGCAGCACTGAACGACGTACTTTGTTTGACCAATAATCGTATTGGGCTGTGCGACGAAGGCTCGCTTCGATACCGCCAATAATTACAGGAACGCCTTTATAGGCTTCTTTACAACGCTGGCTATATACGGTTACTGCTCTGTCGGGACGCTTACCGCCAACGTTATCTGGGGTATAGGCGTCATCATGTCGGATCTTTAAATCAGCGGTGTAGCGATTGATCATCGAATCCATATTGCCCGCTGATACAGCAAAGAAGAGATTGGGTTTGCCGAGCTCTTGGAAAGCATCTTTTGATGTCCAATCTGGCTGCGCAATAATACCGACACGGAAACCTTGCGACTCTAGCAAACGACCAATAACAGCCATACCAAAACTTGGGTGATCGACATATGCGTCGCCACAGACAATAATAATATCGCAGCTATCCCAACCTAATTCGTCCATTTCGGCACGAGACATAGGTAAGAATGGCGCGATGCCGTAGCACTCGGCCCAATATTTTGGGTAAGAAAATAAGTGTTTGTCTGCTTTCATATTGGTTAGGTACTGCTGTTAGAGACGCGCATTCTATATCTACTTATGGATTTGACCAAGTGTTTGAAGTGTTAAAATAGATCAAAAAATAATCAATGGCTGCTTTCCTCACAAACTTCCTTGTCCTTGCCGCTGGTGAGGCGTCTCGTTTTGGTTCACCTAAGCAATTGGCAGAACTTCAAGGTGATACACTCTTGCAGCTCGCAGAGAGACGAGTGGAGACCTTAGCACAACGACTTCACGAGTCAGGGTACGAGTCTAAGTCTTATCTGGTTTTAGGAGCGAACAGAGAAAAAATATATTCTGCTGTCGATGCTCAGAAATGGACCGATGTGGTCGTATGTGAGAACTGGAAAGAAGGCATGGCAGCAAGTATTTATGCGGGACTTTCGCATTGTTTATCTCGGAAGAGCTTACTTAATCAAACCCAGCAGGGCACGCTCATTTTGTTGCTTGATCAGCCGGTATTGAATGATTCTGATTTAGTGCGTTTCTTGCTCAATGCTATTCAGAAAAACTGCATGTATGCCTCGGCCTATCCTGATTCGATTGGTCCACCAGTATACTTCCCAAAGCAATCAATGAATGACTTCATGCGGTGGTATGAGAGCGGAGGTAGACGGCCGAAGAAATTTCTTGGCGAACACGATGTAAAAGTTGGCAAAGTAGGGGGTGTTCAACAAGATGTTGATACGCCTGCAGACTTAGCAAATCTCGATAGGCCCGTGGTCTGAGCGCATTGCGAGTATGCTGTAAGGAAGACGCATAGTTAGTATTACGGTGTACAAGATCTATTATGATTGATCAGTAGATTATATTTGGGCGCGTCATTCATTCTTCGTTTGCAAGCTATAGTGATATGCGTGTATTAATTAGAACCTACCTTAATAAAAGAACAATACTCTATGTCTGATCATCCAGCTCCTTCAAGCTCTTCTAGAAGCATCTTTTTTTCATTGTCTCTCGTCGCCTTAGCTGGTGCATTAGCGTATTTCAGTTATGCATTAATTCGTGTTGTAGATCAGGTGCCAGAAATTCTCGAGCAACTTGATAAAAGCAGTCAGACTGTTGAACCGATTACCTCTCAGATCCCTGATGTTCTAGCAACAGTGAATAAAGTGAATGCTTCTATTCCAAATTTGTTGGAAGAAGCTAAAGCTTATCGTGAGTTAGTGCCTGAGATAATGACCGAGGTAGAAACTATACGAGCGACCTTGCCGGATGTACTGTCTCGGGTCGATGCGATTGATACTCGGATTCAAGAGGTGAGTGCTCAATTACCGCTTGTTCTCAAAACCGCAGACAATGCGGCCGCTACCGTGAACCAGACTAATCAAACCGTTAAGGAAATTGCTCCTTTGGTTCCTGAAGTATTAGACCAGGTTGAAAAAACACGTGCTGAGATTCCTAGCTATCTCTCACGAGTTGAAAAAGTGGTTGCGACAGCCAAGGATATCTCAGAAGAGGCCGGAAAGGGCGCAGTGAAAGGGGTTTTAAAAGGCATTATTACTACGCCGTTTGATTTTCTAGCCAGCGCAGAAGAGAGATTGTTTGATCGTTTTAAAGGTGATGTAAATATCACTCAAGAAGATACGCATTTGGTAACAGAATCTATAAAAGTACTGTTGTCAGATCAAAGCTTGAGTCGGAAAACGTGGTCTAATGACGCCACCGGAAATTATGGTCATGTTGATGTCTTGAAGCGCTATCAAGGCTCTGAAGGGAAGTGCGTTAGTTTGAGCATGGTGATTGTGGCGGACGGAGAAGAAGAGAGCTTGGTGCGGGATGTGTGTCAGGACGATGCTGGGAATTGGGCAGTTGCTAAGTAGTCGTTTTAAATGAATGAAGTTTCAGAGTAAAAGGCCCGAGATTACTTTTTACTCTGAAAAAGTAATCCGCGATTACATTGGAATCAAGCCGCTAATCGCTGCTAGACCGACTGCAAATACCCCAATACTGACCGCTACAGCGTAACCATAGTATTTGGCACTTTCTTTTTTATGGTGTCGGATAAAGGTGTCGATCGCTTGCTCGGCAATGTCTTCAGCTGTGTGACGGGACATCTCATGTGCTTGCTGAATCGCGTCAGCTTGCATCTTTTGCCAAAACTCCGTGTCGATTTGCTGTGCGCTCTGCAATTGTTCTTTCAGTTCGTCAAAGTCAGGCGCTAGCGCTGCTTGGGTATCGATTTGTTTGACGATATCAGACTTAAGTTCTTTCAGCTGATTGCTAATGAACATGCTGACTTCCGTCGCTATCTCACCTTTGATTGCATCAGTCTTTTCTTTAATGCTTTGCTCATGCTCAGCCATTACTTTTTCGAGTAAAGCTTTTTGTTCTTGGCTTGTTTCGTTAACAAGATGCTTAAAGTGCTCGTGTTGGTCGTCAAATAAACCTGCCAACAAGTCGTGTAGGCGATTATTGATACTGCTGCGTACTGCGGTGCGAGCTGCTTCAATCACTGCATCTTCAGACAGTTCAGGTGCCGCTGCTTGTGAGACCGAGACTTTAGATACTACAGAAGGCGCTTCGCTTTCGATATTTACTTCTTGAGGCTCTAGGATTTCTGAAGAGGAATCCTCAGCAAGGGTGTTTTCAGGTTCAGGGAGTTCGTCGACCGCAAGCTCTTCACCTAGTAAATCGCTTGTTTCAACTTCATTAAGTTCAGCGCCTTCAAGATCAATCTCTTCAATATCAACATCAAGCTCGCTGTCACTAATGCTTAGCTCATCAAGTTCAGTGCTGGTTTCTTCTATAGCACTTACCGCAGCGGCATTAGCCATGTCTTCTTCGAGTTGGCTAATAAGATCAGAAACACGGTGCGGCTCAGCAGGCTTAGTGAGCACATCGTAAATACCGTTTTTAATCACTTCTTCAGAAAACTCATCAGATTTTTTAGAGGTACACATGATGACAGGAACATGACTCGCGTTCGACATGGCTCGTATTTGCTTGGCAGCATCAACCCCGTTCATGCCGGGCATGAGCTGATCCATAAATATAACGTCGGGAACAGAACCACCTTCAACAATCTCAATTGCTTCTTCGCCTGAGCCTGCCATGCTCACTTCTAAATTTAGTTTTTCCAATAACTTGCGCAGAGCGAATCTTGCCACTTTGGAATCATCAACGATTAAAGCGCTCTTGATTGTCATGCTTAACCTCTTATATCTGCCGAGCAAAGCTCGATTTCAACAGTAAAATAAATGCGTTTTGGCGGATCGTGTGTCGATTACCAGCCGTCTAATTTAGGGCATTGCGTTGCACGGTAGCTTTTCGGGCGATAACACACACCAGGTTCTGAAGAACGTGCCGTAAACACTTCACCTTCTTCAGTGGTGAGCGTTACTTTTCCAAAAGGTTCTCCATCTTTAAATGTACCGCTTATTTTGCTTCCGTTAGGGTTTAGTATTTCACCCTTGCCGTGATACAAGCCTTCAATAAATTGCCCTTCGTATTTCTTGCCGCTGGCATACACTTCAACCCCTTTGCCGTGGAACAAACCGTTAGAGAAAGAACCTTCGTATGTGCCGCCATCTGGGTAAGTAAGGGTGCCATTGCCGTGGAATAGGTTGTCACTAAAACCACCAACATAAAGTAAACCGTCTCGGGTGGTTAGAGAGCCTTGGCCACTTAACTCGCCGTCGATCCAATAACCTGTATAGATGTCGCCATTGGCTTTGGTTTGTGTGCCATCCCCGTTAAATTTGTCACCAGAGAACTGTCCAACATAAGTGTCGCCATTGCTGCTGACGAATGTGCCTTGTCCCTTTCTTTCGCCTTCAAACCATTCACCTTGATAGCGTGAACCATCGCCATAGCGCGCGGAGCCATAACCATGAAACTGTCCATTGACGAATGAACCTTGGTAGTCGATGCGCGCGCCGTCTTGGTAGCGGCCCTCACCAGTTTGTACACCGTGCTCCCAAACACCGTTTCGGTAGTTAACGGTCGTGTACTGCTGGAGTTCTGCGACGATGGTCTGATCGCTATTTTTTGCGATGTATATTTCTTGACGCCAGTTTTGGAAACCGCCTTTGGTCACTTCAACTGTGTAAGTGCCTGGTGATAACTCAACTTCAAGTGCGCTAGACCCGTATGGCTTGCCGTTGATGAGTACGGTATCTCCATACACATTGGAGCGTACGGTGAGTTTTCCGCTAATCGCAACTGGTGTTGCAGGTGTTGCTACAGGCGGAGCTGTTTTAGGTGTCTGCGTAGAAGCTGTTGATGGAACTTGATCAGCGAAGATTGGAGCGTCATCGGAATCACTGACTACGATGTTCTCATCAGTTTCAACCGAGCTTTCTGGTTCTGGTTTTTCTGACTCAAGTTCTGGTTCGACTAATTCTTCAGCAACTTGTGGTACTTCAGAAGTGCTCGCAGCATTAGTGTCGTGTAAATGAACGATACCTGCGCTTGCTAAGAGAAGGGCGAGTAAAAAATTGATGAACAATAAAGGTCTAATATCGACCATGAATGGGTCCTGTTTTAGCGTTTACACACTCGACTAACTCGAGACTACGTTTGTGTTTGGCTACGTCTAATGCATTGCTTTGGTTTGGCCAACAAAAATGAGTAGGTCTTTGTACTCCTCACATTAATTGGAGTCTAGACATAAAGTATTGATTTTGCTTGTTAACTGCGGGGTTTTGCTTGTTTTGTCACAAAACCATTGTTTTTGAGTGGTACGTATAAGCTTGGAGTTGAAGTTCGAAAAAATGTCACTATAAACGAATGCTAATAAGTCTCTGTCTCTTGCAAGATAAACACTTGCTTGTCACAGTGTTAATCTTCACAGCTTAATTCAATCAACAGTTCAGTCTGGCCAACCATAAGGTGTTAATGATCAATGAGCCACCCGCAATTTGAATTTGTAAGAAAACAACGTATTGAATCTCTCGCCGTAGATGCTGAAGAGTACGTGCACAAAGGCACCGGAGCACGACATTTACACTTTGCTTCAGAGAACGATGAGAATGTTTTCTTGGTAGGACTAAAGACTGTTCCGACTGACAATACAGGTGTGGCGCATATCCTTGAGCACACTGCATTGTGTGGTAGCGAAAAATATCCGGTACGCGATCCATTTTTTATGATGATTCGCCGCTCTCTGAACACCTTCATGAATGCCTTTACTAGCAGTGATTGGACTGCTTATCCTTTCGCGAGTAAGAACAAAAAAGACTTTAATAACCTCTTAGATGTGTATCTAGATGCGGTCTTTTTCTCGCGCTTGGACGAGATGGACTTTCTTCAAGAAGGGCATCGCGTAGAATTTGAAGAGGAAGGTAACGCAGATTCGCCATTGGTCTATAAAGGTGTTGTGTATAACGAGATGAAAGGCGCAATGAGTTCGCCGGTGAGCCAACTTTGGCAGACACTCACTCGTTATGTGTTTCCAACTTCGACTTACCATTACAACAGTGGTGGTGATCCCGAACATATTACCGACCTCACTTATGATCAGCTGAAAGCTTTCTATCGCAAGCATTATCATCCGAGTAATGCGGTATTTATGACCTTCGGTGATATCACAGCCGAAGAGCATCAAGAGACATTCCACAACAATGTCTTATCGCGTTTTGAGCGATCAAATGATCTAGCTATTGTGACTGACGAAAAACGCTATTGTGCGCCGCTCACTGTCGTTGAAAATTACCCAATTGATGAAAACGATGGTATTGAAAATAAAACACACATCGTGATGTCTTGGTTGCTCGATCACAGCTTTGATTTAGAAAGCAATCTTGAAGCGCACTTGTTGTCGAACGTGTTGTTCGAGAACTCTGCAGCGCCATTGCAGAAAGCACTCGAGCAAACTGAACTAGGGCAGGCACCATCACCGTTGTGTGGACTTGAAGACTCTAATAAAGAAATGTTGTTTGCTTGTGGAATTGAGGGAAGCGAGCCGGAGCGCGTCGCAGAGTTCGAAAAGCTTGTGATTTCTGTTCTCGAAGATGTGGCACAGAACGGTGTTCCGCAAGAGCGACTAGAGGCTGTTCTTCATCAGTTAGAACTGAGTCAGCGAGAGATCTCTGGTGATAGCTACCCATATGGTCTGCAGTTGATTTTGGCAGGGTTGTCGCCGATGTTGCATGGCGGGGATCCGGTCGCACTACTTGATTTAGATCCTGTTTTAGAGCGCCTACGCGAACAGATTAAATATCCTGATTATATCCAGTCACGAGTGAAGAGACTGCTGCTTAATAACGCGCATCGCGTGACTTTGGTAATGAAACCAAATCAAGGCTTTGATGCTGTTCGTGCGAGTCTGGTTGAAGATGAGCTCGCTGCGAAAAAGTCAGCAATGAGCTCTGAAGAGTTAGAAAATGTTGAGAGCAAAGCGAAAGCGCTCAAAGCTCGACAAGAAGCGAAAGACGATGAATCTATCTTGCCTAAAGTTGGTATCGAAGATGTTCCGAGTGAGCTTTACAGGCCACAAGGTACGATTGTAGGGGGTGCGTCTAAGCTGACGCAATATGAGCAAGGCACGAATGGTCTTATTTACCAGCAAGTCATTTTCGACTTGCCTGCCTTGTCTGAACAAGAGCAGCAATTGCTTCCGATCTACACAGCTATCGTCACGGAATTAGGTGTCGCTGATCAGAGTTATTTGGAAATGCAGAATCAGCAGTCAGCTGCAACAGGTGGTATTCATGCATTTTCTAGTGTGAAAGGTGGAGGTGCTGATGAGCAAGACGTTAAAGGAGTGCTTGTTTTCAGTGGTAAGGCTTTACGTCGAAATGCGCAAACCTTGAATCGTCTCTTACATGATTACATAAACAATGTTCGTTTTGATGAGACCTCTCGCATGCGAGAACTAGTCTCTCAGATGCGCGCGCGTCGCGAACAATCTGTTGTAAATAACGGCCATAGCTTAGCAATGGGTGCGGCTTCTAGCGGTATGAGTCCGGCAGCTAATCTGGCTTATCGTCTAGGTGGATTGCAAGGCATTAAATCACTGAAAGCGCTGGATACTTCTTTGAATGAAGAGTCCGCATTGCAACAGTTAGCAGATCAACTATCTGAGCTTCATAGTAAAGTTATTGCGATGCCAAGACAGTACTTGGTTGTTGGTGAAGCGGAAGCTCTCGAGACTTCGAAAGGCTTAATACAGGCAGAAGCTTTAAGTGAGTCGGCGAACGCAGAAAGCTTTAGTTTGCCATCAATACGTCAAGCAAATAAGCAAGCTTGGATTACCAATACACAAGTTAATTTCTGTGCGAAAGCATTTGCTACAGTACCGGTTGAGCATGAGGATGCACCGGCTTTGAGTGTGTTAGGTGGTTTCTTGAGAAATGGTTTCTTGCATCGTGCTATTCGTGAGCAAGGTGGTGCGTATGGTGGCGGTGCTAGCCAAGATAGTGCAAGTGCATCATTCCGCTTTTTCTCCTACAGAGACCCTCGCTTGAGCGAGACCTTGTCTGATTTTGATGCATCTATTCAGTGGATGTTGAATGAAGAGCATGATCCTGAGCAGCTTGAACAGGCGGTATTAGGTGTTGTTTCGCAAATAGATAAACCTCGTTCTCCTGCAGGTGAAGCAAAAGGGGATTTCCATAGTGAGCTGTTTGGAAGAACACAAGCGAAGCGAGATCAATTCCGACAAGCCGTACTTAAAGTAAGCTTGGATGATTTGAAGCATGTAGCTAGTACATATCTCCAAGATGAGAATGCGAGTGTTGCTGTTGTTTCTAACTCGGCGAATGAAGAAGCATTGCGTGATTTAGGCGTGGAGATTCAAGAGCTATAGGCAAGCGGTTAAATGGTTGAGAAAGGTCTGTATTCTAAGACTCTCTCAACCATTTTTTCTGATTAAATTACCCATCTATTGGAATCATTAAATAGATTCCGCTCATGATCAATGCGAGCCCAAGACAGCGCAGTTTCCCAAAGTTCTCTTTTAAAAAAACTACACCAAATATCACCCCAATGACGATGCTTGATTGCCTCAGAGCAACAAGATAAGACACGTTGTCAGTCGCATGCATAGCGATCAAAACCAAAGAGTATGTGAGTGTCATGATGAATGCTGTCATGGCACTGATCTTCTTTTTATTCGACACAACATCGCGCCACGCGTCTCTTCCAGATTTAGATACGAAGAGTATTGTGCACATGGCAATCATTGACGATGCCGAAAGACACCACATGTATATCAATGCTTTGACGCTCTCACTCTCATTAAATTGAGATTGGCTAGCGAGAGAATTTAATACCGTTTGGTCAATAAGCGTGTAGCCTGTTGTTCCGATAGCAGCGAGTAGGGCATGTAATAAGCTCGAGCTGAGATGCTCGTTATACTCTGTTTTACGAGGCCAGCTTATCGCGATGCAGCCCAGTAAAATTCCTAATGCGCAAAGGCTTTGTATAAAGCTGAATTTCAATTCGAACAGTAGAAAGGCAGCGAGTGGTGTGAAGATTACCGGTAACGCCCTTGCTAGAGGATAAGACACTGAAAAATTACCGTGTCGGTATGCGCCCGCTAGTCCAACGAAATAAAGCGCCTGGCATATTCCCGTGAGTGCAATTTCTATCGGGTAATGCTGAATAACAAAAACAACACTTTTGAATTTAAGCAATACGATTGGGCTTAGTATTAGGGTGGCCGCAGCGCTTACCAACGCGAAGAACGAGAGAGACGGTGTTTGCTGCTTGCTTATGACATTCCATAAGGCGTGACAAAAAGCAGAAGCAAGCACCAAAACAACAGCAATGTAGGTCATATCAGTTTTTAATCAGTCTCTCTAATAAAGGACGAAAGTAGCTGAGCGGTGCCGCACCTTGATCGATTTTTTTGCCTTCATCATCGTAACGGCGCAATGCGATGGCATTGCTGAAGCTGTTAGATTGTTCGAACGAACGCATTTGTTTTTCAGTCATTGGTCCTCCTTGCACAGCAAGACTTTGTTTTGAAGCCTCACTTAAGCTATTCAGATAACCGTCATCTTTTGCACACAAATAACGCTTAGCGGCTACGTGTAATCGAATCGGGTCTGTGACCTGTTTCAGAAACAACGTATCAAGCATGGTTACGCCGACCCGCTCGTGGTGAAAGTCTTGTTCGTAATTTGCGTTATGTTCATAGGCGTGAAAGTGGCCAATATCGTGCAACAAGGCTGCCGCAATCAGAGCATCACCTGCATCCTCTTGTTCTGCTAGTGTTGCGCATTGGCGCATATGTAGGCTTTGCGAGACACCTTCGCCATAGTGCTCGTTGCCATATTGTTCGAATAAACTAAATAGCTCGTCGATGCTTTTTAACGCGATTGCCTCGCTCATGGGCGCTCTCCTTTCATAAGGCGTGCATTGATACGCTCGATCACATTTGGGAGCTCGGCGACGCTATCGATAATGTAGTGCGGGTCTACTTTGGCGAGTTTTTCTTCGGCACCTTGTCTTAGGTTTGACTGTTCTTCCTGATTGAGCGCTTCCCACTGCGCTTGTCGCAGTCCAAGGGCGTTGCCTGAAATGGATACACCAACTGTCCACATGCCAGCATGGCGGCCTTCCTCTAGTCCCGTTTCAGTGTCATCAACTTTTATACAAGTCGCCGCGTCGAGTATACCGAGCTCTTCCATGACAGCTTGCGCCATATATGGGTAAGGACGCCCCTTGCTAACTTGTGTAGCGCATACATTCGACTGGGTCGTGAAACCTTGTTGCTCGGCTGTTTTTGCAACTAAGGCGTACATCTCTTCGTTGTAACCAGTATTCGAGCCGATTTTGATCTCTTTGTACTTAAGGTAGGCCATCGTATCTAAACAGCCCGGGATGATCTGACTAAACTCTTGGATTGTCTCTAATTGCAGTGGCAGAAACTCATGGTATAAGCGTTGTACGTCTTCTTCAGATGGGCTTCTTTGATAATGAGTCTCCCACTGCTGTGCAATCTCTGGCATGGCGAGCATTTGTCGAATGTGCTCGCTTTTCTCTGTGCCCATTGGGGCGCGACATTCAGCATCGTTAACCGTAATGTCTTTACGTTCGAATAAAGCTTTGAACGCTTCGATCGGTGCGACAGAACCGAAATCAACAGTGGTGCCTGCCCAATCAAAAATGGCGGCTTGAATAGTGTTATTTGTGTTGTTCATAAATATCTCGCGTGTTTATAGCCAATAGCGTTCTTCAGAAACTGCTTGAATAAGTCTCTGAATATCTTCAGGAAATACGTGGCCAATCGTGCCGATTCGGAAGCAATCTGCTTGGCTTACTTTTCCGGGGTAAATAACGAAACCGCGTTTTTTTAATCCGTCATAAAAGGTATTGAAGCGATAACTTTCATACTGCGGGTTTAAAAACGTACTAATAAATGGTGAGCGTAAATCACCTTGTAGTAAGGTTGTGAAGCCAAGCTTTTCCATGCCGGCAATAAGGGTATCTCTATTTTTCAAGTAGCGTTGATAGCGCGCTTCAACACCGCCTTCTTGTTCTAATTCGATAAGAGCTTGCTCAAATGCGCGTACAACATGAGTTGGTGATGTAAAACGCCACTTGCCAGGGTCTTTCTCCATCGCTTGCCATTGATCAAATAAATCTAAGCTGTGTGAGCGCGCTAGGCCTTCACATTTGGCAATAGAGGAATGCTTTGCGAGCACAAACCCAAAGCCAGGGACGCCTTGAATACATTTGTTGGCGCTACTGATTAAAAAGTCGATATTTAACTCAGCCAGATCAAGAGGAATGCCGCCGAAAGAACTCATAGCGTCGACAATGAAGGTGCAGTTGTTTTCTTTGCAGACATGACTGATGGGCTCAATGGGGTTGAGCATTCCCGTCGTTGTTTCGCAATGAACCATTGCGACATAGATGTCTCCGGAAAGCTCCTTTAACACCTGTTGTAGTTTGGCGGGGTCGACAGGAGATGTTTCTCCGTAATCGATCAGACTAAAAGGAATGTTCAGGATCGAAGCCATGGTTGCCATGCGTTGTCCATAGGCACCATTAGCGAGTATGACTAAATGTCCTGATGCGGGTATGACTGAACCAAGTGTTGCTTCGACAGAGGCTGAGCCGCTGCCTTGCATCAACACAGCAGTGTATTCGTCTTGATATTCCTCGCTAGTTGCAAGTTTTACCAAGCGCTGTCTGACGCCTTGAACAAGTTGTTTGTAGTCATCATCCCAAGTACACCAATCGCGTAACATGGCATTTCTCACTCCGGTGCTTGTTGATAGAGGGCCAGGAGTAAGAAGTAAATAAGGGTTTATCGGTGCATCCATTTTGGTCGTCATAAGTAAATCTCAAAATTATTGGTATATACCAGTTGGGCGAGATACTATGTGCACCTTTAGGTAAGGGTCAACGCTTTACCTGCAAAATTCATAAAAGTGAAATATACAGAGATCAGACAATCGAGGTCTGATAGATAAAAGAATCATGGGTACATTAGCGAACGCAATAAAAGAGACTCTGACGGAAAATATCGTGAGATGGAGAGGGGAAGGCGAGATGAAACTACCCTCTGAGCGAGAGTTGAGTGAGCAACATTCAACAACGCGGGTAACAATCCGAGAGGCTTTGAAGTTGTTGGAAACAGAAGGCTTGATTTATCGGGAGAACCGACGTGGTTGGTTTATATCCCCACCTAAATTGCGTTATGACCCAAGTGTTCATGGACGGGTTAGTTTTGTCGATTATGCAAGGCAACAGGGTTTTCAACCGAGCACCCAACTCCTTTCGATTAAGTTGACCGTAGCGGACCGCTACATAGCTTCGGAAATGCAAATTGCTGTTGGTAAGCCTGTATATCAAGTGAACCGCCTACGTAGCCTAGATGGACGGCCCGTTTTGTATGAGCAAATGCTATTGCGGGCAGACCTGTTACCAAACTTAGATAGGTTTGATTTAGAAGGTTCTCTGCATGCGTTATTGCGCAGCGAGTATAAAATGACTGTGCAAAAAGCCGACTTTGAAATTTCGGTATCGATACTTCCAAATGACGTTGCTCAAGCCTTATCTGCACCAATGGGTGTCTCCTCATTAAAGTTTCAGCGCAAGTATCGCAATCAGCATGGCGAGATCTTCGAATTCGATCATGAGCTATGGCGTCATGACGCCATTTCAATCAATTTTGATATTAACAACTAATTCGTTGAGTTTAATTCTTTGTTTTTCTGCCACTGACGCGAGGTCATAAAATTGTCATAACAAGTTCACTGTATTGTCACATTTGGATATTTAAATGTTTCTCGTCTGGTCTATACCAATAATTTAGAGGAACAAGCCAATGGCTATGATGAAGATAATGAAGAAATGTGTTTTAGGTGCAGCATTGATGGCCCTTAGTGGTCTTGGAATGGCTGCAACAGAATTAACTGTATATACAGCGTTTGAAGCAGAAGATCTGAAGCGTTATAAGGCAGAATTCGAAAACAAGAACCCTGATATCAAAGTCAATTGGGTACGCGACTCCACAGGCATCGTTACTGCTAAGTTGCTTGCTGAAAAAGAAAATCCGCAAGCAGATGTTGTTTGGGGTTTAGCGGGCACATCACTGCTTATTCTTAAAGATGAGCAAATGCTAGAAACTTATAAGCCTGTTGGTTTTGAAAAACTATCGCCGAAGTTCCGTGATAACAGCGCAAAAACGCAATGGGTAGGCCTAGATGCATGGATGGCTGGCTTATGTGTGAATACGGTTGAAGCACAGAAAGCGGGTTTGCCTATGCCAAGCTCGTGGGAAGATTTGACCAAGCCTATCTATAAAGGCCATGTCATTATGCCTAATCCAAACTCTTCAGGTACTGGCTTCTTAGATGTATCAAGCTGGCTACAAATGTTCGGAGAGGACAAAGGTTGGGAATACATGGATGCGCTTCACGAAAACATTTCACGTTATACCCACTCTGGTTCAAAGCCTTGTAAATTGGCCGCCGCTGGTGAAACGCCTATTGGTATTTCATTTGCATTTCGTGGCGCGAAAGAAAAAACAAAAGGCGCACCAGTTGAAGTGGTCTTTCCTTCAGAAGGTTTAGGCTGGGACGTAGAAGCGGCAGCGATTGTTAAAGGTACTGACAAGCTAGACGCTGCGAAAAAGCTTATGGACTTTGCAGTCTCTGAAGATGCAATGCGCATGTATAACGTTGGTTATGCAATTGTTGCAATACCAGGTATTGCAAAACCAGTTGAGCATTTCCCAGAAAATGCTGACGAACTCATCATAGATAACGATTTTGGTTGGGCTGCTAAGAACCGTAAAGACATTTTGTCTACGTGGGCTAGCCGTTACGACGGAAAATCTGATCCGAAGTAAGGCTTTCCCAACCAGCCACGACTCCGACGTAGCTGTTGTTGCGCGGTGCCTTCGGGCACCGCTTTTTTGAGTTCTACCCATCCATTGTCTGCGAGTCTCATTATGAGTTTTTTAAGCGTAAATCAACTTTCTAAGTCATTCGGAAATTTCAATGCTGTCGATCATGTGTCATTTGAAATTGAAAGAGGAGAATTTGTTTGTTTTCTCGGGCCATCAGGCTGCGGAAAAACGACGCTGCTTAGAATGATTGCGGGCCTCGAATTGCAGGATGAGGGGACAATTATTCAAAATGGAATCGATATTTCTCGGTTGCCAGTAAGTCAGCGTGACTTTGGGATTGTGTTCCAAAGTTATGCTTTATTCCCGAACCTGAACGTGTCGGAAAACATTGAATATGGTTTGAAGAATGCAAAGGTCAAGAAAGCCGAGCGACGGGCGCGCGTTACTGAACTTGTTGCTTTGATGGATCTTCATGAGCACGTCGATAAATATCCTCAACAACTGTCTGGGGGTCAGCAACAGCGTGTTGCTTTAGCGCGTGCTTTAGCGCTGAAACCGAGTTTACTGTTACTGGATGAACCTTTGTCAGCACTTGATGCAAAAGTGCGCACAAGGTTGCGATCTGAGTTAAAACAGTTACAAAAACGCTTAGGCATTACCACTATTATGGTGACGCACGATCAAGAAGAGGCCCTGAGTATGGCCGATAAAGTGGTTGTGATGAATCAAGGCAGAATTGAACAATGTGCTTCGCCTAATTTGGTGTATCGCAAACCGGCATCAGAATTCGTTGCAGACTTCGTTGGGTCGATGAATATTTTCTCGCTTGAAGCTGAGCGTGAAAGTCAGGCGACGAAAGACTTGCAGACCCATTTAGATCTTCATTCGACAAGTGCTTCTCTCGCAATTCGTCCAGAGCATTTGGTGTTAGAGGGTGATGTAGAGTTCCGTCTTGCGAGTGAGAAAGGCGTCGTTGTCTCAGCTCGCGTCGAGGCAATTGAGTATTTCGGCCGATTCGTTTCTATTCAATTGGTATGTGATGCTTGGGGTAAGAGTCTCGAAATAGATTTGCCATCTACCAAGCTGCAATTTTTTGACTTGAGTTTAGGCGCACAGCATAAAGTTGCCTTGCCGAAAGAAGCGCTGCATGTGTTTTCTCAAGATGCGGAGACGGCTTAGTGACTACCTTAACTTTAAATCTTCGTTCTTGGTTTAACGGTTTATCTGAAACGGATCGAACTATCCGCTTGTTTGTTCAGTTGGGTGTTATTGGGGCATTGAGTGTCGCAATTTTGCTCCCTTTGTTTTCTTTACTGAGTAAAAGTGTTGAGGATAGTGATGGACACTTTGTTGGTCTGGATAACTTTTTAACGTATTTTGGTTCGCAGGGTTTACAGCAGTCTTTATCTAACTCCTTGTTTATATCTTTGGTCGTGACTTTAATTGTCGTGGTCTGCGCATTTCTTTACGCCTATGTACTAACGCACTCTCGCATTCCTGTAAAAGGGCTGTTTAGATTTTTAGCGATGTTGCCGCTGTTAGCGCCTTCTTTATTGCCAGCTATCGCGTTGATTTATATCTTTGGTAAGCAAGGTTTTTTGCGAGAATGGTTGTTCGGTGCCGAGATATACGGCCCTATTGGCATAGTGATGGGGAGTGTATTTTGGATTTTTCCGCACGCGTTCATGATTCTTTATACCGCTCTACGCCAGAACGATGCGCGCTTATATGAATCAGCAAATGCTTTGAAAACGAGTGCTTTTCGAACCTTTATGACGGTTACGCTGCCGAATGCTCGTTACGGACTGATTAGCGCTGCACTTGTTTCATTTACTCTTATGATTACTGACTTTGGTGTTCCCAAAGTGATTGGTGGCCAATATAACGTGCTCGCCACTGACATTTACAAGCAAGTTATCGGGCAACAGAATTTTCAAATGGGAGCGGTGGTGAGTCTCGTGTTATTGGCGCCTGTATTAATCACCTTTGTTGCTCAGCGTTATGTCGAATCGAAGCAAAAAGTCACCGTAACATCTAGCAGCAAGCCTTATTTGCCCTCTAAAAAGCTATCGCGTGATTTACTCGGTCTTTTGGTGTGTCTGCCTATTCTGGCATCGATGCTGCTCGTAGTTGGTACCGCGATTTATGCGTCTTTCGTGACTTATTGGCCTTATAATTTGTCATTTTCTCTGAACAATTATCAGTTTGATTTGATGGATGGCGGAGGCTGGGCCTCGTTTGGTAACTCTTTGCAGATGGCAGCTTGGACAGCTTTATTCGGCACTCTATTGATTTGGTTTGTCGCATACTTTAATGAGCGAGCTGCGCAGAATGTCTTCTTGAAGCGAATTGTTCATGCGCTCGCAATTTTGCCAATGGCTGTTCCTGGCATGGTGCTGGGTTTAGCATACATCTTCTTTTTTAATCAGCCTAACAATCCTTTGAACAGTGTGTATGGAACAATGACGATATTAGTTCTTTGTACTGTTGCGCACTTTTATACCGTGAGTCATCTAACGTTTTTAACTGCGTTGAAGCAGCTAGATAAGTCTTTTGACGAAGCAGCTGAGTCGATGAAGGTAGGTTGGTTTAAGCGCTTTATAAACGTCAGTACGCCACTGTGTTTGTTGACCATTGTAGATGTGTTTTTCTACATGTTTATTAATGCGATGACTACTGTATCAGCCGTTGTTTTCTTGTATTCGCCAAACACGATTCTCGCTTCGATTTCTGTACTAAATATGGATGATGCGGGTGATCTTGCACCGGCCGCTGCCATGGCGGTTTTGATTATGGCGGCATGCGCTAGCGCACGTTTACTGCATTGGCTCGTCACTGAGCTGATCTCGCGTTACCTGCAACCATGGCGCATTAGAGCAGTATAGAAATGGCGCTAGGTAAAGTTAACTCAAATGTTGTCGATGTGCTCGTTATTGGTGCCGGCATACTGGGCGCGTCGACAGCCTCTTATCTTTCAAGAATGAATAAAAAAGTGGCGATTGTTGATGCGCAATTGCCTATGCGCGGAACCACCGCGCAAGCTGCATCGGTGTTGATTCGTCATCGGGCGGATAGCACACGGCAAGCCATGATGGACGAGACGTACCATAAGATTTTATCTTTCGAACAAGATAAGCCAGATAGTACTGGCTTTATGCAAACGGGCTGCGTGCATGTTGGTGGAACACCAGCTGCTGATGCAAGCGCCATGAGGGCTCATGATAGCGCTCACGACGCAGGTAGAGAGAGTGCGTTTCTTCGCCCCCAGCAACTTAAAAAGATTTGTCCTTGGTTAAACGTCTCTAAGGAGGCGGCTGTTTGTTTAGATGAACAAGACGGTTATGTTGATGCGTATTCGCTTGGCAATGCTTATTTAACTGATGCGGTGAGTCATGGCGCCCGACTAGTAGTTGAACGTTTTGCACATTCTTTGATGATAGATGGACAAGGCTGTTTAACAGGGGTGAAGTTTAGTGATGGTGGATGTATTTATGCTGACTCTGTCGTTTTATGTGCAGGCCCATGGAGCACTAAATTTTTATCACATGTTGATGTGATGTTACCGATGGCGCCAGTTCGTAGCCAATATTGGATGGTTGATGGTATTTCATCTCTTGATCGTTATAGTCCTATTACAGTGATTCCAGACGCCTCTTGTTACACCAGGCCCGATGGTAATGATCTTTTGTTTGGTTATCGTGATAGCTCGATGATTTATGGTAGCCCTGAGGAGCTTCCGATTGATCTGTTTGGGTATCAGTTCGATAAGAGCGAAGGTGAACGCGATTTAGAGGAGGCTTTTTTAGCGCTTGAGCCCTTTGTTCCGAGTCTGTTGAATGCCGGGATTAAACACTACACAGCGGGAGTATCTAGTTACACGCTCGACGGGCAGTTTGTTCTTGGTTCGGTTGAGTCCATTCCTAACCTGTATGTTGGAACAGGATGTTGCGGTTCAGGTATCGCGATGAGTGCAGGCTTTGGGAGAGTATTGAGTGAACTTGCGTGCGGATTAACGCCCTATTTGGATATCAGTGCATACGCGCCAGACAGAATGCCTGACGCCATGCCTTTTGATCCTACTTTTCAATATCAATGCGCCGCGGCACGGTCACGAAAAGCTTAAGTAGAGCGGGTTAGCAGCGTCTTTGTAAATTGCACTGCACCATAATACGCGTCGCGATTTCTTCAACGGAATAATCGGTAGTATTCATGCTTGGCAGGCGCTCTCGTCGATACATGAGTTCTACTTCTTCTACTTCGTAATTGCATTGTTTCATCGTTGCGTAACGTGAGTTTGGTTTTCGTTCGTGGCGGATGAGAGATAGACGCTCTGGGTCGATCGTGAGTCCAAATAGTTTTTCGCGATAGTTTTTGAGCGTTGCAGGGAGTTTTTGATCTTCGATGTCTTCCTCAGTAATCGGGTAGTTTGCTGCACGAATCCCGTACTGCATCGCAAGATACAAGCATGTTGGTGTTTTGCCGCTGCGCGATACGCCGATCAGGATAACGTCTGCTTCATCATAGTGCTTGGTTCTTGCTCCGTCGTCGTTATGAAGTGCATAGTTGATTGCCTCCATACGATCTTCGTATCCAGAACTTTCGCCAATTCTCGCGCGTCCCACTTCTTCACTAGGTTTGGCATTAAGCTCTTCGGTTAATGGGCCCAAGAATGCACCAAATACATCGATTTTTAATGCGTTACTGCTAGCGATTATTTTACGAATATCGTCATCGACAAGTGTGTCGAAAACGATTGGTCTCGCGCCATCTATTTCTGCTCTCGCATTAATGCGTTCTACGACTTCTTCTGCTTTTTCGATGGTGTCTACGTAAGGTAGTGTGTCCTTTTCAAACTCAATTTGATCGAAGCGTTTTAGTAGGCTCACTCCAAGTGCTTCACTGGTAATTCCAGTGCCATCAGAGATGAAAAATGCAGTTCGTTTGTTACTCATATTCTTCGGTACCGCGTAAAGAGAAATAGATATTTAGATTGCCCGTTATTTAGGCCTTTCTGATGCTGAATTAAGCTAGCATAAAGTGGTATGATGCGCACCTTTGAAAATCTAGCATTCTAAGAATAGAGAGTTTGAAGTCGTGTCTAATCGTACGCGAACTCCCTGTCTCTGGCGTTTATTGTTTTTGGCGACTTACGGTTAATAGGAGCTTCGTCTTGCAAGAATATATTGTTTGGTTCGATCACTTAGGGATGAATGATGTCGAACGTGTTGGTGGAAAGAACGCCTCTTTAGGGGAAATGATCGCAAACCTTAGCGGCGCAGGTGTTCGAGTGCCGGGCGGTTTTGCCACAACCGCGTATGCGTTTAATGAATTTTTAGCAAATGATGGCCTTGCTGATCGCATTCATAAGACTCTAGATGCACTAGATGTTGATGATGTAAATAAGCTTGCTGAAGTTGGTGCTGAAATCCGATCTTGGGTGATGGATACGCCGTTTCCAAAGCAATTAGAAGATGAGCTCGACAAAGCATTTGCTGAGCTTCAATCTGGCAATGATGAAATGGCTGTAGCCGTTCGTTCATCAGCAACAGCAGAAGATTTGCCAGAAGCCTCGTTCGCAGGCCAGCAAGAAACTTTTTTGAACGTGCAGGGTATTGATGCAGTCAAACATGCGGTAAAAGAAGTATTTGCATCTTTGTTCAACGACCGTGCGATTTCGTATCGTGTACACCAAGGGTTTGCGCATATTGATGTGGCGCTATCTGCAGGCATTCAAAAAATGGTGCGTAGTGAGACGGCCTCAAGCGGTGTTATGTTTACGCTTGATACGGAATCTGGTTTCCGTGATGCCGTATTTATCACGTCCTCTTACGGTCTTGGGGAAATGGTTGTTCAAGGCGCGGTAAACCCTGATGAATTTTATGTGCATAAGCCAACTTTCGAAGCAGGGCGGCCAGCAATTTTGCGTCGTAACCTCGGCAGCAAAGCTCAGAAAATGATTTATGCGACAAGCGGTGTTGAGCTTGTTGAAACTGTCAAAGTAGATAAAGCAGACCGTTTTAAATTCTCTATTACTGATCAAGACATTAACGAGTTAACGCAACAAGCGCTAATTATTGAAAAGCACTATGGCCGACCAATGGATATTGAGTGGGCGAAAGATGGTGACGACGGCTTGATTTATATTGTTCAAGCGCGACCTGAAACCGTTAAAAGCCGATCTAGCAGTGCAGTACTAGAACGTTATCTGATGAAAGAGACGGGTAATGTGCTCGTCGAAGGTCGAAGTATTGGTCAGAAAATCGGTAGCGGGCCAGTTCGTGTTGTGGATGTTTTAGCAGACATGGATCAGGTCCAAGAAGGTGATGTATTGGTTACTGACATGACGGACCCTGATTGGGAACCAGTTATGAAGCGTGCTTCTGCGATTGTCACAAATCGCGGTGGTCGTACTTGCCACGCTGCAATTATTGCCCGTGAACTTGGTATACCTGCTGTAGTGGGCTGTGGCGATGCGACAGAAAAACTTAAGTCGGGCGATAAAGTAACTGTTTCATGTGCCGAAGGTGATACAGGCTTTATTTATGAAGGCTTGCTTGATTTTGAATTGCGTGAAAACTCAATTGAATCAATGCCTGACCTACCATTCAAAATTATGATGAATGTTGGTAACCCTGATCGAGCGTTCGATTTTAGCGCCTTGCCAAACGAAGGTGTTGGCTTGGCTCGCTTGGAATTTATCATCAACCGTATGATCGGTGTGCATCCTAAAGCATTGTTGAATTACGATGCCTTGCCTTTAGAAATCCAAGAAACGGTTGATAAGCGCATCTCGGCTTACAACTCTCCTGTTGATTTCTATGTCGATAAGCTTGTTGAGGGTATTTCATCCTTGGCTGCTGCGTTCTATCCGAAGAAAGTGATCGTGCGTTTGTCTGACTTTAAGTCAAACGAATACGCGAATTTGATCGGTGGGAATTTATACGAGCCAGATGAAGAAAATCCGATGCTCGGTTTCCGTGGCGCATCACGTTATATCTCTGAAACTTTCCGTGACTGTTTCTATTTGGAGTGTCAGGCGCTTAAACGAGTTCGTGAAGAAATGGGTCTGGATAATGTCGAAGTGATGGTGCCATTCGTTCGAACCGTTGGTGAAGCGAAGCAGGTTGTTGAACTTCTTGAGTCTCAAGGTCTTAAGCGTGGCGAGAACGGTCTTCGTGTGATCATGATGTGTGAATTGCCAGCGAATGCCATTTTGGCAGAGCAATTCTTAGAGTACTTTGATGGTTTCTCTATCGGCTCGAATGACTTAACCCAATTGACGCTCGGTCTAGACCGAGACTCTGGCATCATCGCGCATCTTTTTGATGAGCGAAATGAAGCGATCAAAGCTTTGTTGAGTAATGCTATTCAAGCATGTAAGAAAGCAGGTAAATATGTCGGTATTTGCGGACAGGGCCCTTCGGATCACCCAGATTTCGCGCGCTGGTTAATGAATGAAGGTATCGATACTGTGTCATTAAACCCTGACTCTGTGCTTGATACGTGGTTCTATCTTGCAGAAGAAGAACAGTAAGTAGTTAAAAGGAATAAGAATATGAGTGAAGAAAAAATTATCACCCCAGATTTATGTGACGAGTACCCAGACTTAGTTGAAGTCGTAGAACCAATGTTTCACAACTTTGGCGCGGTCGATGCGTTTGGTGGCGAGATCGTGACTGTAAAGTGTTTTGAAGATAACTCGGTAGTGAAAGAGCAAGTTGGCCTACCAGGCGAAGGCCGAGTTATGGTCGTTGATGGCGGTGGTTCAAAGCGTAATGCATTGCTAGGCGATATGCTTGCAGAGAAAGCTGCTGCAAATGGTTGGTCTGGGTTGATCATTTACGGCTGTATTCGCGATGTCGACGTGATTCGCCAAACGCAATTAGGCGTACAAGCGCTTGGTACAAATCCTCGAAAGACAGAGAAGCGTGGATTAGGTGATCTAAATGTTGAGGTGAAATTCGGCGGCGTTGTATTCAAACCAGGACATTACGTTTATGCGGATAACAACGGCGTGATTGTCTCGCCAGAGCCTTTGAGCATGCCTGCTTAAAACTTCGGTTGCGCTAAAAAAGCCCAGTCAAATGACTGGGCTTTTTGTTATTGGATCTAAATTGTCACTCTTGTTCCGACTCTGTGCCAGACTGTTCAAGTTCTTCTAATTCCGCGCGTTTAGCTTTTGAAATATAGGTCGACTTCTTTTTAGGCGCACGTTCAGCCGCCTCTTTTTTCATTCGCTTTTTATTGATTTGTTTGATTTTTTTTTGTCTGTTCATTTTGTCTGTCGTTAGTTTTTACAAGCGATAAGCGACTCACCCGCCGCGAAGGCGGAAGCCCATGCCCATTGAAAGTTAAAGCCGCCTAGATGTCCGGTAACGTCAAGAACTTCGCCGATCAGAAATAAGCCTTTTTGCTTTTTACTTTCCATTGTTTTGGAAGATACTTCATCTGTATGGACTCCGCCTAGCGTTACTTCAGCGGTACGATAGCCTTCTGTGCCAGAGGGTTTGAGTGTCCAAGATTGTAGTTGCTGGGCAATCTTGCGCAGTGCTTTATCTTGCATTTCGCCCATTAGTGTTGTGGCTAGATCCTTCCAAAATAGATCTTCAAGTTCTTGCACGAAAGATTTAGCTAGGCTCTTTGCGAGTATATTTTTGAGTAAGGCCTTTGGTGCATTTTGTTTTGCTTCAAAAAGCACTGCTTCGATATCTGTTTCTGGAAATAGGTTGATCTGTATTTCTTCTGAAGTGTGCCAATAATTTGAAAGTTGTAATGCCGCGGGGCCAGATATCCCTCGGTGTGTAAACAGTATGTTCTCTCGAAACGTGCGTCGCTCGTTATAAATCGCGCTGTCATGCGCCAAGCCAGACAAACGTTCGGTAAGCCCTTTGGTGGCATCACTGAAGGTGAATGGAACAAGACCTGCCCGAGTGGGAAGAACCGAATGCCCAAATTGTTCCGCAACTTGATAACCGAACCCGCTAGCGCCCATTGTAGGAATAGATAATCCGCCGCTCGCGATGACTAATTGCTTAGCCTTGAAAGTACCGATATTTGTTTTGAGAACGAAATAATCATTCTCGTATTGAATGTTATCGATATCGCACTTAGTGCGAATGTCGACCTTATCCGGCGGACACTCTTCTATGAGCATCTTAAGAATGTCTTTGGCGCTATTGTCGCAAAACAATTCGCCATGTTTGCGCTCGTGATAGGGGATTTGATGCTTTTCGACCAGTGAAATAAAGTCCCACTGTGTATATCGACTGAGCGCAGATTTAACAAAATGAGGATTTGCACAGAGATAGTTGTCGGGTTCGACAAAGTAATTAGTGAAGTTACAGCGTCCCCCGCCAGACATGAGTATTTTTTTGCCGACTTTATTTGCGCGATCTAGTACAACCGTATGTAGGCCTTTTTGTCCAGCAAATCCTGCGCACATTAATCCTGATGCGCCGCCACCAATAATGATCACGTCGCTGGTGGTAATGTAGTCATTCATAAGTATTAGCTAGATAAAGAGGTGGGGAAGTCTTCTTTGTATAGTTTTATATCTTTGATACTTCCAGATTCGGGGACTTTTGCATACCAAATGTGTTTATCCCAATCACCTAATACAATGCGTTTAGCAGGTTGGTTGTTGGCCGTGATCTCGTGAATGTCTGGTCGATGAGTATGTCCGTGAAGCAAAACTTGTGTTTGTTTTTCTTCTAAAAGCTTGGTTATTTCTTCAGGGGTAACATCCATAATTTCAGTGTCTTTGCCCTTGTTCGACGCGATGCTCATTTCACGTAATTGCCTAGCGGTGGTGAGTCGCTCTGCGAGAGGTCGTGCTAGAAATGTTTCGCAAAATCCAGGGGCTCTAAGCATTTGGCGCAACTTCATATACGCCAGATCTTTGGTGCAAAAACTGTCGCCATGCGCTAGAAGTAATGGTTCGGCATTCAAGTTAATAGTGCTTGGATCTTGAAGCACTTCAACGCCTGTGTCTTTCGAAAATTGTTGGCCAATCAAAAAGTCACGATTGCCGGCCATAAAGAAGGTTTTGACGCCGCTTTCGGTTAGTTGAGCAAGACGCTTTTTGACCGATTGTTGAAGGGGCGTGTTTTCATCATCTCCGACCCAAGCTTCGAAGAAGTCTCCAAGGATATAAAGCTGACTTGCGTCGGATTCTATTTTGTCGAGAAAATAGAAAAAGGCTTCGGTTATATCTGGTCGAGACTCTTCTAGGTGTAAATCGGAGATGAAATAGATCATTGAATTAAGCGCTTGCTTCTACAACGCTTGCTGATTCAATAATCACTTCGTTCACTGGTACGTCTTGGTGGCCAGCTTTCATTGTGGTTTTGACGCTTTTGATTTTTTCAACAACATCCATGCCTTCCGCAACTTTACCGAAGACCGCGTAACCCCAGCCTTCAGTTGTCTCAGAGGTGTGGTTAAGGAACGCGTTATCAGAAACATTGATAAAGAATTGAGCAGAAGCTGAATGCGGATCCATCGTGCGCGCCATGGCGATTGTGCCGATGTCATTGCTAAGACCATTGTTTGCTTCATTTTCAATGGTTTCGCGCGTTGGCTTTTGGTTCATATCGACATCAAAACCGCCGCCTTGGATCATGAAATTGTCGATAACGCGGTGAAAAATTACGCCGTCATAAAAACCGTCTTTCACGTATGCTTCGAAGTTTTTAGCGGTTACTGGAGCTTTTTCATAATCAAGTTCCAAAGTGATGTCGCCGTAATTAGTTTTCAATAAAATCATAGTTATTCCGTTGGATCTACAGATACATGATGCCAGTGCCAGTTAGTCGCACTCAGCCATTCGGCGCCGATTGTACAGTTTTGGGCTGTCAGACTAAACACTTGGGGGGATTAGTTTTGCTGAGGGCGATTAATTTTTGTTGTGATTTGCGGCTAAGGGTTTGTTTTAAAAGCAGTTAGCTTCTATCGTAAAGACTTATCTGAACTCGTTAAAGATTGAAAAGTTTAATAATAAATAGGCAAATTATGTTGTTAGATGCTCCATTGACGGCGCTCAATGTCCCGCGCGTTAAAGCTCGATTAAGTAAAACAAGTGTTATCCCTGATTCTCTGGCTCAGGTGACATCGATCGATAAAACGCAAGAAAGAAACCCCGAATCAGTTGGAATGACGGCTAAAAATGTAGAGTCAATTTGGCGATCTGTTGAGGGTGTCTATCAGACGGGTACGCATCCCGCTATTTCTTTTTGCTTGCGACGTAAGGGTGAAGTGGTCTTGCAGCGGTCCATTGGACATGCTTCAGGTAATGGACCAGCAGACCACAAGTTGGCACCTAAGGTCTTGATGAGACCTGAAACTCCCATGTGTTTTTTCTCAGCCTCTAAAGCGGTCACAGCACTATTGATGCATATGTTAAACGAGAAGAAACTGATCAATCTGCATGATCCGATTAGTTTTTATCTTCCTGAGTTTGCCCGCAATGGCAAGAAAAACATCACGATTCATCAGGTGCTATCGCATCGCAGTGGTATTCCCGGTTTGCCTGAGGGGCTGCCGGTAGAAACTTTATGGGATAACGATACGATTTGGCGTTTATTATGCGATGCGGAGCCTGACTCGCCACGCGGTGACAAGTTGGCGTATCACGCGCTGACGGGCGGTTATATTCTCGAGCGTGTGGTCAGCAAGGTCACTGATAAGACGATTCAGCAAGTCTTAGACGAGCGTATTCGTAAGCCGATGGGCATGAAATACTTTAAGTATGGTATTGATGATGAATATGCAGACCGCGTCGCGATGAACTATGCGATAGGCTTGAAACCGCGTTTCCCAATTTCATATTTGATTAAACGCGCATTA
The DNA here is from genome assembly GCF_001635355.1 of Oleiphilus sp. HI0125. Taxonomy (NCBI): domain Bacteria; kingdom Pseudomonadati; phylum Pseudomonadota; class Gammaproteobacteria; order Oceanospirillales; family Oleiphilaceae; genus Oleiphilus; species Oleiphilus sp. HI0125. Next base: position 466 of record NZ_LWGF01000823.1, on the reverse strand, counting down.
GGTGGGCCTTTAGATTTGGTCGAAGATGTGACGAACGATCCTCGATTTCTGTCCGCGGTGATTCCAGCAGGCAATATTATGGGAACAGCAGAAGAAATGAATCGCTTTTTCCAGATGATGCTTAACGGCGGTGAATGGAAGGGAAAGCAGGTAGCGAAGGAGATTACGATTCGTCGAGCGATTCAAGAGGTTGCGAGTGTTCAGTTTGATCGTACCTTGATGATGCCAATGCGTTATAGCGCGGGTTTAATGCTTGGTGGCAAGCCAGTCGGTATTTGGGGTGCGAATAGTTCGGCTTGTTATGGGCATATTGGTTTAATCAATAAAATGGCTTGGGCCGACCCTCGAAGGGAGATTAGCGTTTCTCTTATGACTAGCGGCATTCCTATTGTTGCAAACAATATTCCTTCTCTTGTGCGTTTTGTTAACGCAATTTCTAAGAACTGTTCTATTACCAAGATATAAA
>NZ_LWGF01000822.1:0-1484 GCF_001635355.1 Oleiphilus sp. HI0125 | reverse complement strand
AGAATGGGTGACACGCTGAACACACGTCCAAAAGAATGTCTTTAGCTAGCGTAGAACGCGTTTTGATAACGTTACCACAGCTACATTTTGCTTCGATTTCCTCGTAACGAGGATGGATATCTTTTTTCATCTTAACTACCTATTTCATTGTTTGCCGCCACCCATCGTCATTCACTCTAGCGTTGGGCACCGCAAGGAAGGCATCGAGCCATTTACACCAAAAAAGGGCGCAAGGGCCGAAATTGGGGCGAGAATATTACCAAAACAATTGCGGAGTGCAAGCGTGAATTGATTATATTTTGACTAATGCAAATACAAACATGCTCATCCTTCAACTTTCAAAACAATATTACATGACCCAGAAAGTGACTCGAAGTAAACTAAAAAGCATGAGCGCTATTTCATCCCCCCTTCGTTTTGCATCTATTGCACTTCCTGTTCCCTTGCACAAAGAGTTCGACTACTGCATACCCATCACGATGCAAAACAGATCATTGCAACCTGGAATGCGCGTTGCTGTGCCATTTGGCAATCGAGTCATTTGTGGAATTATTACAGATATCAAATCGGAAACACTGCTAGAGCCCAGCAAACTGAAAGACATCGAGCGATGTATTGATTCAGCCCCAATACTCAAGGCGCAATCACTAGAACTTCTTAAATGGGCCTCTACCTATTACAGCCATCCGATCGGCGAAGTGATATATAGCGCACTGCCCACCGCACTGCGCAACACAAAACCACAGGCGATATATCAAAACACGCTTTGGATTCGAACAAACAAGCCTTTTTCTGGCAAAAGAAACGCGCATAAGCAGATCGCACTTCTTAAACAGCTAGAAGAATCTCCAACAGGAATTTGGGCAGATGCGCTGCGCATGCTTGGCTTTACCGGCGCGCAATTTAAATCACTCGAACAACAAGGATATATTGAGAAACAATTATCCCAACAGCAAAGCCAAGCAATGCAAGTCCACGAAGACACGATTTCATACGGACTTAATCAAGAGCAACAAATAGCGGTTGATGGCATCATTCGAAACTTCGATCAATTCACCCCGTTCATGCTTGAGGGCATTACCGGCAGTGGTAAAACTGAAGTATACATTGCAGCCGTAAAACATTGCCTGAGCTTAAATAAACAAGCACTGATTCTGGTACCAGAGATCAATCTGACACCTCAAACATTTAAACGCTTCCAAAGCCAACTTGGCATCCCCGTGGCCGTCTACCACTCAGAAATGAGCAATAAAGAAAAGCTGATCACCCATCAACTATGCAGCAGCGGGCAAGCCAAAGTTCTCATCGGGACAAGATCCGCAATATTTCTCGAATATCAAGACCTAGGCCTGATAACTATCGATGAAGAACACGACAACTCATACAAACAGACCGAAGGGTTTAAATATTCTGCTAGAGACATCGCTGTTAAACGGGCGCAGCTCAACCAATGCCCTGTTATTCTTGGCAGCGCCACCCCTTCA
>NZ_LWGF01000821.1:0-1254 GCF_001635355.1 Oleiphilus sp. HI0125 | reverse complement strand
TAACATTACCAACGTAGACGTTTGCGTTGGTTGCAGCACCCGCACGTAAACCTGCAGCAGCAGCGTCACCAGCAGTACCATCTAATAACGAGATGTTTCGACCATCTTCAGCCGTCAAGTCAACGCGGAAACCGTCGTCAGTTTCAACGACAGCTGCGGTAACGCCGGTTGCGTCTTGGCGAGAATTAATTTGATCAGCTACTTTACCAAGTTCTGTTTGAGTAGCTGTAGCGTTGCCCGCACCTGACGCCGCAACAACCAAGGACAGCTGAACACCATTGATAGTTACAACACGCGTGCCCGCAGTAGTACCAGCTGCAGACGTTACTGAAGTACCTTCTACTGTGTTAGCATTCGCCGTTGCTACAACACCAGTCTGGTCACTTACTGCATTAATTGCAGCAGCTTTTGAAATTGCACTTGAGCTCTTAAGTAGTGCTGATGCTGTGTCAGAACCACCAGATGATGCACCAACTGATACTCCATTAATTACCAAATCGCCGGCAACAAGCTCACGAAGGGCGGCACCTGTGGCGTTCGCTGCGATCGCTGCCTTGCTAGAGTTACTAGACACACCAGAAGAGGCTGCTGAACCAAGTGAAGATGTGTCAACAGACCCTAGGCTAACCGTTACCTCATCGCCAACATTAGCTCCAACTTGGAAAGATTTGCCTTGGAAAGAACCGTCTAGCAGATTTACGCCGTTAAATGTTGCAGAACCTGCAGTTCGCTCAATTTCTGAAATCAACTGCTGCGCTTCTTGATTCAAAGCAACTCGCTCTGAATCACCGTTCGAAGCGTTCGAAGACTGAACCGAAAGCTCACGTAAACGCTGCAAACTTGTAGAAATCGATTCAATAGAACCTTCAGCGATCTGTGCAAGCGAGACACCGTCACCCGCATTTCGTGATGCTACGCTCAAACCACGAACCTGAGCGTCAATACGGTTAGCAATCGCGATACCGGCTGCATCATCTTTTGCACTGTTAATACGAAGACCAGAAGACAAACGCTGCAACGCTGTTTCCTGTGCTGACTGAGAGCTATCCAAGTTACGCTGAGCGTTTAAGGATGCGATGTTAGTATTAATTATTTGTGGCATATCGTCTCTCCTGAATTGAGCAATCTGCTGTTCGACACCATAGTTCTGACCAACAGAACTATGTCTTGTAAGTCGAACTCGTTGCAGTACTTAACGGCACTCGGGAAATAAACTTTAAAAGAAACGGCAACTATATTGTTACGGAGTGTTAA
>NZ_LWGF01000820.1:0-630 GCF_001635355.1 Oleiphilus sp. HI0125 | reverse complement strand
AGTGTACGCGGCAACAGCTGTTCACTATATCAACGACACGCTTCAAGACATGAACGATTTCGGTACGAATGATTACAGTTTCCGCAATCACGCGAAACATTGGTCAGAGTTGAAAGGTTTTGTTATGGGCCTTCAATTTAACCCGAATGCACTAATCAGTATCACAGACATTGAAACAATCAACACCAACCTAGGTGATGCACCTGTACTTTCTACTGCCGATACAACCACGATCAATAACTATCGTGCAAGCCTGATTGCTTCACGCGATATTCTCCAAGCTGCTTACAACTTTGCTGATGAGAATATGGGTGATGCAAACGGTGAAAACGGCTGGTAAGCACCTACGCAATTTCCGTTAGCCAGCACATTAAGCAGTTATACAAGCCGCTGAGCAACGGATAGCTTTACAACAAGGGTAGGATTCATTTAGAGCCTACCCTTTTGTGCGTTTAAAAACACAAACATTATCAGGTCTAACCTAGTTTCAGTTCCAGCAAGCAAACCTTAATCACTTGCTCATTGAAACCAACACATAAGAATTGAGGTACATTATGTTCAACTGGAAACGTTCTTCTGTAATTATCAGCGCCTCCGTATTTCTCCTAACAGCCTGTGGTGGTGGAGGTA
>NZ_LWGF01000819.1:0-1144 GCF_001635355.1 Oleiphilus sp. HI0125 | reverse complement strand
ATTGAGCGCTTTGTGGGTGCCTAACATGCGGTCCACAAGATCACGTAAACGATCCGTTTCTTCTATGATTACCTGCGTATACTCGCTTTGCTCATCGCTTAGTTCCGATGACAGGAGCTGTGCCGCACCACGAATTCCTCCAAGAGGATTCTTGATTTCATGTGCAAGGCCTCTAATGAGGATTTTCGCTGTTTCTTGATTTTCTTGTAGCTGTTCTTCCCGGCTGATTCTAAGTAATCGATCTTTTGCTTGTATCTCAACAAGTAAACAAGGCGCATTATTAGCGATCAGACTAGAAACAGTGCAGTCAACGAGAATGTGTTCGCCATTTAATAAGGTCATCTTACATTCGCGTTGAGTGTAAGAGTGCCCCGTTTTAAGGATCTCTTTCATCTCGTCGATGAGATTACTTTCAATGTCACTAAATAGTTCAGGAAATTTCGCGGCTTCCAAGCGTTTTTGGCTTACTTGGGTCAACATTTCAGCAGCAGGGTTGTAATCAAGCACCGTCAAGTCTTCCGCTAAAACGAGAACGGATGTCGATAGGTTGTCTAGGATCACTGATTGCTGAATGTTTTGGTTTTTCATTCGTCTTTTCTGGCTTTATATGATGGTTTCGCACCGTTTAAGACAACTAGCAATAATTAAACCATTTGCGGTGCATTCATTTTGATAAGAGCTAAGTTATTGAATTTACCAAGATTGTTATTCTGTTAATTGCTCGATAACAATCCTTCGCACTTGAGGAGAGCACAATGAAGATTTTACATGCACCATGGTGGTGCATCAAGAGTTTAGTTTAGCTTTGAAGGGCGGTGCATTGTGAAAGATATGGAGGAGGATTTGATGATTTTACCGCTAGCATCGCTAATCTGAACGCTAAGTTGGTGCGTTCCGCGAAATACGTTATCAACAATCAACGATGTGGTGCGTTGTTCGCCTACGAGTTGGTTATCGATGAAGATTTTATATATGTGGCTCGGTCTTAATTCTGGGAATGAGGTAAAAGAAATGTTTACTGTGCCAGAGCCGCTGTGGAATGCACTGTCATTGCTAGGGCTTAGTATCTTTAAGGATTGATAGAGTTCTTTTGTTGTTGTGTCAGCTTGTTGAGTGTTCGTTGAGCTAGGAGGTAGTTTAAGTG
>NZ_LWGF01000818.1:0-1716 GCF_001635355.1 Oleiphilus sp. HI0125 | reverse complement strand
GCCGGGCTTGAAAGAATCTGTTCGCCATGGCGTCACGACGGTCACTATAGGCAATTGTTCCATTAGCATGACGTCATTAGATGCTGAGGATTGCTCTGATCTATTTACGCGTGTTGAGTCTGTTCCCAGAGAACATGTTCTTCCCTTGTTGAAGGAAAAGAAAACTTGGACCAACGTAAGTGAGTACGTTGAATTTCTAGAACAGCATCCTCTAGGGCCAAACATTAGTAGCTTTATTGGTCATTCTGAAATTAGGGCTGCTGTCTTAGGTTTGGGGCGTGCAGTAGATCGCAACGCAGATATTTCAGAGCATGAATATCAAAAGATGGAATCCATGCTGGATGACGCCTTGAAACACGGTTTGCTAGGTATGTCAGCCATGACGACGTCTTGGGACAAGTTAGATGGAGATCGTTATCGTAGCGCTTCACTGCCTTCGACCTATGCTAAGTGGAAAGAATTTCGTCGTCTAAATGCTGTGCTACGTAAGTATGATGCGATTCATCAAGGCGCACCCAACATCGTCACAAAGGTAAATATGTTCCTTTTCTTCTGGGAAAGTATGGGGCTATTTTTCAGAAAGCCACTCAAGACAACCTTGATTTCTTTGATGGATTTGAAAGCCAATCCAATGCTTGTATCGGTTGTTGCGCCAATTACACGTTTGATCAATAAGCTAGGTAAAGCTGATTTTCGTTGGCAATCTTTACCCAACCCGTTTGAGGTATATGCCGATGGCATCGACTTAGTTATTTTTGAAGAGTTTGGTGCAGGTGAGGCAGCCTTGCATTTAAGAGATGAAGTTGAGCGTAATACCTTAATGAAAGATGAAGGGTATCGACGAAGATTCCGAAAAGAATATGACAAAAAATGGGGGCCTCGTGTTTGGCAGCGAGACTTCAATGACGCAACGATTGTTGAGTGCCCAGATCAGAGCTTAAAAGGTATGAGTTTCGGGCAGGTCGCAAAGCAGCGTTCTCTGCATCCTGTTGATGTGTTTCTTGATTTGGTTGTCGAATATGGAACGCAGTTGCGCTGGCATACCGTGATCGCAAACTATAGGCATTCAAAGTTAGAGAAGTTAGTAAGCGAAAAAAGCCTGTTAATTAGTTTTGCAGATTCTGGGGCGCATATTCGTAATATGGCCTATTACAACTTCCCTCTGCGTTTGTTGAAGCTTGTGCGCGATGCAGGGAAAGAGGGGCGCCATATTATGACTATGGAGGAAGCTATTTGGCGTGTAACTGGTGAACTAGCAGATTGGTTCAATATCGATGCGGGCTATATTCGAGAAGGCAGTCGTGCTGATATCGTTGTACTTGACCCAGAAGGACTGGACCAAGAGCTAGATTTATACCATGAAGCGCCTATTGAGGAGTTTGGCAATATAGATCGCATGGTTAACCGTAATCCAGGCTTGGTAGATGCTGTGCTTATTAACGGAAATATAGCGTTTGAGAACGAAGAAATTGTCGAGAGCCTCGGTAAAGAGCGAGCCTTCGGTCAGTTCTTAAGAGCGGCTTCAGGTACTCAGGTGTAAATATGTTTGTTGAAGTTGGCAATGCTCCGATTTATGTCGATGTGGTAGGTGAGGGAGAGCCTGCTTTATTTTTGCATGGAGTTCCCGATTCAGCGGAACTATGGCGGCCTCTTCTAAAAGAGGTGTCGTCTGACTATCGATGTTATTTAACGGATCTTCCCGGTTTTTATCGCTCT
>NZ_LWGF01000817.1:0-649 GCF_001635355.1 Oleiphilus sp. HI0125 | reverse complement strand
TCGTATGTGCCTTCGTAGTAATGCTCATTTTGTAACTTGAGGGTTGCATCCGCTTTAAAACGCTTTCGTACTTCTTCAACACCTAGTTCGGCGTACGTTGTTTGAATAACATCGGTTTCGGCATTAGTGTTTGTGCGTCGAACGTTGTCCGTATGTTCGATTCGGGAGCCAATCGCGCCCGCTGCCTCTGTCGCATGGGATTGACTAGCAAACACCATCAAAAGAAAACAGGAAATAAGCCCCGATAAAACGCGTTCGCGGCAAAATTGAATGTCCATGTATCACTACTCAATTAACAATTTTGTTTTAGTTGTTGTATATCAGACCAGCTAATTTATCTTCGCCAACGATATCGATCGCTATCTGAACTTGATCACTCGTCACTCTCGCATGAGGGACCACTATCACGACCATATCCACGATGCCCGCCAAAATACGCGCTTCAGATGAACTAGCCACAGGAGGCGCATCAATAAAAATATAACGATCAGAATAACGATGTTTCACTTCATCAATGAACGACAGCATTTTTTCTGACTCGAAATACTCAGCCGCGCCTTCGCTATTTGATCCAAGAGGAATCGCTCGCAATCGCGGCACACCGGTCGCATACACGATGTCTTTAATACCAATAGCGGGGTCGCTAAGG
>NZ_LWGF01000816.1:0-861 GCF_001635355.1 Oleiphilus sp. HI0125 | reverse complement strand
TGAAGGCCCTGAGGCTGCTAGTGCCGTGCCGGTTGAGCAATTTGAGAATGCTAATGCAGCAGTGATTGAGGCATCTAAAGCATCAATTGAATTAGCTAAAAATGGCATTGTTGGTTTTATTACTTCTAATTGGGATATCAAGCAGATTGAGGGTGTTCCCGCGATTCTAGAAAGTGTTCGTGGTGGCTTACAGATTATTCCTTTGGAAGAAGCTGCTGAATTGATTAGTGGCTGCAGTCGATATATCAGCGAACGTTTAATTCGAGAGATAGTAAAGCCTGATTGGTCAGAGCTAGATCGCTTAGCTGATGCAATTAGTAGTATTGAGTACTACATCGAACGCCTCTCTGAAGGTGCTTCAGAAAGCGACCGCTTCTTGGAAGTTGCGCGTGAAAGCTTGCATAAGCTTGGCGTGACGAATGGATCGGATGCAACTACGCATATTTCCCCTCACCACATATCTGAAGCGGCTAGTGAAGCGCCAGAGTCAGTCGCGAAGGAAAGCGATGAGCAGTTAATTGATCAAGATATCCTAGAAATCTTTGCTGAAGAAGTAGAAGAAGTTGCTGCTGACATCGAAGCGGCGACTAAAGTATTGCAAGTTGATGCCGCGAATCAGGAAGCTTTGGCTGAGCTTCGTCGTGCTTTCCATACTTTGAAAGGTAGTGGCAAGTTAGTTGGTGCAAATGCGATTGCAGATCTAGCCTGGGTTGTGGAAGAGCGACTTAATAAGCGAATTGAGCAAACCATTGAAATAAAAGCTGGTGAACTCGATGTCATCGATCAGATTCGTCAAAACATGGCTCCGTTGTTAGAAGCGTTCTCAAAAGGGCAAGACTCTAATTTAAGTCAGTCTTTGGC
>NZ_LWGF01000815.1:0-652 GCF_001635355.1 Oleiphilus sp. HI0125 | reverse complement strand
CTTGGCCCAGATAAATCAACGCTAAGTACGATTGCTTCTGTTTTGATGGAAGAGCTTGCTTCTTTCAAAGATAAAATTGACCTTGTATCCCGAGATCAGAGCGCTCAAGTCGATGACTTGAAAGAGTTAATTCCGGCGCTTCGTCAGATGGCCAGTTCGCTACAAATGGTCGGTATTTCTGATGCAGAAAAAGTTCTAGAAGAGCAGATCAATGTCTTAGATAGCAAAGACTTTGTTTCGGTTGATCAAGACTCAATGATGAATCTTGCTGACGCGATTTTGTCTGTTGAAGTTCAAGTTCGACATCTCGCTGAAGGCCCTGAGGCTGCTAGTGCCGTGCCGGTTGAGCAATTTGAGAATGCTAATGCAGCAGTGATTGAGGCATCTAAAGCATCAATTGAATTAGCTAAAAATGGCATTGTTGGTTTTATTACTTCTAATTGGGATATCAAGCAGATTGAGGGTGTTCCCGCGATTCTAGAAAGTGTTCGTGGTGGCTTACAGATTATTCCTTTGGAAGAAGCTGCTGAATTGATTAGTGGCTGCAGTCGATATATCAGCGAACGTTTAATTCGAGAGATAGTAAAGCCTGATTGGTCAGAGCTAGATCGCTTAGCTGATGCAATTAGTAGTATTGAGTACTACATCGAAC
>NZ_LWGF01000814.1:0-881 GCF_001635355.1 Oleiphilus sp. HI0125 | reverse complement strand
CCTAGGTGATCAAAACTATCCGAGCTTTGAGCTTTCGCTCATTCTCAAACGACTCAAGCGACAGGGACAAACTGCTTGGTGTGAACATCTCGAAAAAGAGTTAGAACTAGACATTTTGCTCAATGAGCCATTCATACCCTCACACATTGCCCTTGATGGTTTATCACGTGTGGTTGAAGATCAATTCTTGATTGGTTTGGGTATTCATGTCGCGAGCGAATATTCACTCGCAAATTTCGGTATTTTGGGAACCGCTTTTCGTCATGCACCATCACTCTATGATGCACTCGAAATCTCACACAGCTATTACGAGCTGCTAGGCAGCTTTACTGATCTCACGATTATCCAAGATCAAGAAGAACTGACCCATCGGCTTGTAAACGTATCAGGACTGAGTGAGCGTTTACTGCACATGATATTCGAGTTAACGATCGGCGGCATGCAAGCCGTCTCGCGCGAGATCACGGGCAGTCCAGTTAAAACACGTGCTTTAAAATTCGTTCTAAAACTTACAGAGGCGGATAAAGCCTTCTATCGCAGTCACTTTGATTGCGAGATTGAAGATGACGCAAAATTCAATGAATGGGTAGTGGACCTTGCTCATCTTAAACAAGAGCTCACATACGCTTACCGTGCAAAGCATGAATTGAAAGACAGCATTGAGCAACTGAATCAACTTATGCAAACACTGAAAGATGAGTTCGCATTGGTCAACAAGTTCGACCGCTTAGTGCGAAATGACGGCGATAGCTACCCTAACTCCAAAGCCATTGCCGAAGCCATGTGTATGAGTGAACGCACCTTCCGACGAAAACTTGGAAAGATCGGTCTAAATTACAATACCTTGATGGGCAAAATTCGTTGCCAAATTGCGATCGCAA
>NZ_LWGF01000813.1:0-1192 GCF_001635355.1 Oleiphilus sp. HI0125 | reverse complement strand
GACGTCTGCACCGGGGTGAATCTCTTCACCTCGATGCTCATCAAAAGCTTTGGCTTTGAGGATGTTGCGCGCTACTTTTATCCCGTTGACCAAGGTCTTAATGTCTTTCTCTTGGGTCAGGAAGTTGAAATCGATCTTGATTGGCGTTCGTGGATCAGCAGATCGTAAACTGACAGTGCCGCGACTTTCCGGACGTAAAACACAGACGTGCAAGGTGTATCCATGCTGGCTGAGTAAGCGTAAGTCACGCCCGCAATCATCAAACAATAAAGGCACAAAGTGCATTTGAATATCAGGTACTTCAACTTCTGGGCTAGATTTCAAAANCGCACCAGCCTGTGTGATTGAATTAGCTAGGTTCCCTTTCTTAGAACCAAAATACTTAAAGACGTCGGGAAGCATTTTTAACAGGCCGCTTGGCGTCGTGGAGAACCCGTCTTTTTTCTTGCTCTTCACTAATACGCAAGCATCAACATGTTCTTGCAAGTTTTTACCGACACCTGGAAGGTCATGTACAACTGGGATGTCATGCTGAGCTAACTCTTCTTTATCGCCAACTCCAGAGAGCATAAGAGTCTGTGGTGAATTGAACGCACCGCCGCACAACAATACTTCCTTGTTGGCTTTCACTTCATGACTCACACCATTTTTCGTATACGCGACACCTACTGCAGTTTTGCCTTCGAAGAGGATCTTATCGACAAAGGCCTCACATTCCACAGATAGGTTATTTCGATGAAGTGCCGGTTTTAAGTAGGCACGTGAGACGCCACAACGTTCACCATCCTTGATCGTAAATTGGTAATAGCCCGCCCCTTCAAATTGTGGTCCATTGAAGTCATCGGTAATCGGATAGCCCGCTTGTTCAGCGCCATTTATAAAACAGTCATTTAGCGGGTAGGCACTGTGAGTATTCGATACATATAATGGGCCTTTGTCGCCATGGTAGGCATCGCCGCCGCGCTCATTGGTCTCTGATTTTTTGAAGTAGGGCAACATATTGTCAAAGCCCCATCCCGGATTTCCTTGGCTTTCCCAGTGATCATAATCAGAGCGATGTCCTCGAATATATACCATCGCATTCACTGCACTGCTGCCGCCCAGTGTTTTGCCGCGAGGACAAAAAACAGGTTTACCATGTCGAATGTCCGGAACTGGCTCAGAGTCGTATAGCCAGTTATATTTGCGGCTA
>NZ_LWGF01000812.1:0-23758 GCF_001635355.1 Oleiphilus sp. HI0125 | reverse complement strand
ATGCATACTTGTTAACTTCATTCTTCTCGGCGAATAACATATCTTGATCACACAAAATTAAGACAGTACCTATATAGATGAAAGAACTAGAGCAACTTGGACCAAACGATTATCAGCGTGTAGTTGATATCATGGGAAAGGTTTTCGATGACGACCCGATTCAACGTTGGATATTTGGACCTAGCATGAACATCGGCCTGTTTTTCGGCCTTTATGCTAAACGCATATATCTTAAATACAGCGACAGCTATGCAACCCCAGACAATAAAGCGGCAGTCTTATTTCTGAAACCAGGAATCAGTAAGCATGTGCCTGTCATATCGTCATTACCTTTAGTTCCAGCAATGATCTCAAGCGGCGGTTTTAAGAGCGTATTACGTGGAATTCGCGCGGAAACGCTTGTTGTACGACATACCCCATCTATACCGCATTACTATATTCTTGGAATTGGCGCGGTTAAAGAAGCGAGGGGCTCAGGTTACGGCACCTTACTCATGAATAGATGTATACAGACCGCTGAAAGCGCAAATATGCCGATCTATCTAGAGAACAGCAAAGAAGAAAATTTAATGTTCTATCAACGCTTTGGCTTTGAGAGTATTGGCCAGATCGATCTAGGAAAAGGAAGTCCACCTATGTGGTCGATGATAAGAAATCCTACAAATAGTTTTTAATTACACGGGCTGTGAACCAATCGGTTCGATAGAAGTCTAGAAGTAGACCATTTTACAACATAATAAACACACGGAGTCTTTCTCATGAGCGCAACCCTACCAATTGTTGTTGCTGCACTCGCCTTGTTATCAATCGCCATCTCGCCGAAAGCAAAATCTAACGAAGGTTTCTTTTCTGGTTTCAGCCCACAAGGTCAGGCTCCATCTCTGTTCACTTTAGTGCTCAGCCAAGTCACGACTTGGATTTTTGCTCGATCTCTACTTAACGCAGCCATACTAGGATTTTATTACGGCATATGGGGAACGATTGCTTATGCGGCTTATTACTTATCATTCCTAACTGGAGCAGCCATCGTTGATTCAATTCGTTTTAAACACGGATTCAATAGCGTCCAATCCTTCCTAGAGGATCGTTTCGGCAAATTAGGCACTCACTGTTACAACTTTGTGGTTGGATTGCGTCTGATAAGCGAAGTCTTCGCAAACATTCTAGTGATCGGAATTCTATTTGGAGCCGCTGGCACGAGTAGCTATACCATCGCCGTTGTCGCTTTTGCTGCCATTGCTATGATTTACTCGATGTTAGGAGGCTTACATGCGTCGCTAAAAACAGATGTTATGCAAATGCTAATTTTCATCGCAGTTCTAGCCTTACTTGTAGTTAGTGCATTAGGTGATGGCCTCTACAGCGCAGAAGCGCTTAATTTTGTCGAGTTTGATGTAACTAACCCTGGGCCAATCCTACTTGCTGTGGCGCTGCTGCAGGTCTGGAGCTATCCACTTCACGATCCAGTCATGATGGATAGAGGTTTTATCGCCGACAGAACTACAACTAAGCGTAGTTTTTTGCATGCTGCGTGGATTAGTATTTTATGCATCATTGCTTTCGGTTCTCTTGGCATAATTGCTGGGGCAAATGCTTTGGACGGCGATTCTATGAACGTCACCTTAGAACGAATTCTCGGCGACAATATGATGCTGCTATTTAATATTGCACTCGTGGTGTCTGCCTTATCAACGCTCGATAGCACATTATCTAGCTCTGCAAAACTCGTTGTCATTGATATGAAAGTGATGGCCGCGACTATCACTAATGGACGAATCATCATGCTTACCTTCATGATTTTAGGCGTCGCAATGGTCTTCTTGGGTAACAAAGACATCTTTAGTGCAGTAGCAGTAAGCGGCACAGCTTCAATGTACCTTGCGCCAGTAATATTTTTCTGCATTTGGGCGGGTAATGAACATATATCACCTTGGGCTTACTTATGCTCATTCATTAGCGCTATCGGCGGTGCTGCCTTATATTTTACTGAATCATCAGGGCATACAGCATTACTCGGTGACGCACATAAATATACGAAGCTTCTGTGGATTTCATTGAGCGTATTAGCAATTGGGTGCACTGCATTCTTTATTTCTCTCATTATGAATAAACCACGCACCCAACAATTGTCAGGGGTCTAGTTTGCTTATTGAAGTAAGACAAGACTTACCCTTACTCGTGTTTGGCGGGCCATATAGTAATTTGGCCGCCACTCTGGCAATTCGTGAAAAAGCCGTTGAGCTAAAAATCCCCAATAGCAACGTTATTTGCACAGGCGATATTGTTGCATATTGCGCCTCGCCGCGAGAGTGTACTGACTTAATTCATGATTGGGGTATTCACGTTGTACAAGGCAATTGTGAAGACGCATTAGGAAACGATAAATTTGATTGCGGTTGCGGATTTGAGGAAAATTCGTCTTGCGATCTCGCGTCAAAACAATGGTACGAATACTCTAAAGCAAGAATTGGTGAAGATCAGAAAGTCTGGATGGCAGACCTTCCCAATAATCTAAAGATTAACTACCACGGTAAAACCATCATTGTCATCCATGGCGGAGTGAACCAACAGAGTCAATTTATCTTTAGGTCAAGCTCTACGACAGACAAACTACAGCAACTTAAGCAAACCGACTCCGACATAATTATTAGCGGACATTGTGGCTTGCCTTTTGGAGAGTTGATTGAAGACAAGGCATGGTTGAATGCCGGCGTTATTGGAATGCCCGCAAATGACGCCACTGCAGATGTCTGGTATATGCTAATAACACCAAATGCAGAAGGTTTAGAGGTCAGCTGGCATCGTCTCTCTTATGACTTTAAGAACACACAGGCCCTTATGCAAAGTGCAGGATTGAATCAGGGATATATCAACGCGCTTGGAAACGGGTTATGGCCTAGCCTTGATGTATTGCCAGAAACCGAAATTAAAAAGACAGGAGAAAAGCTCAGTATCGCGACAGAATTGATATCAAATAAACCTTAGTGCGTTAGGCTTTTTTCAAGTGATATAGATTTTGATCTGCGTCATCGTACAACTGATCCCAAGTGAATATTTGATCAATGCACTTCGCAATTCCGAGACTTGTAGAAAAGGAGATATCTATACCTTTTAGATTTATAGAGCCGTGTTTTATTTCCTGTTGCAATTGCAACTCTAGACTCTCAGCGACCTTTCCATCGATCGAATCACCATTTATCTTTAACACACCAAATTCATCTCCGCCTAAGCGAAAGGTGATCAGATTATCTGAATCCATAGCTGATAATTTGTTTGCGATAAAACGTAGCACCTGATCGCCAACCAAATGACCGAAGGTGTCGTTAATCTCCTTAAAATTATCAACATCAATCACAACTAGCTCGTAGCTTCCTTTTACACCCTCGATGTCAGCAAGCTCCAAATTAAGCCCTCTTCGATTACGAATATTGCAAAGTGAATCTGTATTCGCATCTTCATGGGCTTCGCGATGCCGCAATCTTGCGTCGTTGATATAACGCGCTCGTGTAACCGCTTTATCGATCGTATTCACTAAAGAGGACTGGCTTAATTCCGATTTACACAAGAATTCGTGTGCGCCTTGAGACAAGGCTTCATATTCAATGTTTTTTTCATCGCTATGTGACACCATAACAATGGCAGGAGTAACCTTCTCGTAGGAATTAAATTTGGAAATTAAATCGGTGCCTTTTTGCAAAGGCATTGAGTAATCAACGATAACACAATCGAACGAAGTGGCATCAAGCTCTCGTCGGGCCATTTTTACGGATTCTGCTTGAGAGATAACGAACTTTTTTGGGAGCGCCCGAGAAATCGCCATCTGATCAACTACGTCGTCATCGACAATTAAAATTCGCATATGAACACCGTACCCGTTCATTTAATGACTTATACTTAGCATATATCAACTTGTGTTTCCACTGATCCCTTAAGTTTCAAAATGTATAAAAACAATAAATATAGATACTTTACTTGCTTGGCATGTTTTCTCGCAGTTTACCTTGTCAGCCCCATTATTCACGCGAAAGAATGCCCAGAGAATACGTTGATTTTTGCCGCGAATGAATCGATATCTCCCTACTTCATTCAAGAGAATGAGAGTGCTTCAGGAATCGTATTTGATATAGCAAAACAGCTCGAAAGCTATATTAGTGAACCGACTTGTGTTATTGGAATGAACTGGGCGCAAGCGCAAGAACAAATATTAGAAGGTGGTGTTGACGCTTTGTTGCATATCAACACCAATCCTGAACGAGAAAAGATATTAGATTTTTCAACAGAACTCGTTGCTTCAGAATTCCACTTATTCGTGCATCGGGATTCTAACTTCGACGAAAATAATATTGATCTAACTAACATGATTATCGGTGTTGAGGCCAAGGGTTACCCCTATAGTTACCTCAAACGTAACGATATCCCATTGGCGTTGGTAAGCTCGTGGGAAGAAGGAATGCGCGGCGTCATAAACGGGGACATTGATGCCGTCCTCGTTGATCATCTCGTCGGAATGAATACGATCTTCAATTCTAGAATTGCGAACTTAAAAAGCATTCCTAGTCCATTACCAAAAAGCTATTCACGCATCGCTGTTAAAAAAGGCAATGACTTAATTTTGGATCAAATTAATAAGGGCCTTGCAATACTTTATGCCGATGGAACGATAGACCGATCGATCAAAAATTGGATGACGCCGAGCATCCAAATGGTAGAACAACTTTGGCACGAGCAAGAACGCGTCAAAACTCAAAATATCGGTCTGATTATTCTCTCATTACTCACCTTGCTCTGCTTGATAGCATTCGTTAAAAGTAGAATGACAATCTCTTCCGAGCTAGATAAAAACAAAGACTTAAACAGGGCTCTGAAGGGAGCATATACCGAGCTTCAAGATAAAAACGAAGCACTAGCCGACGCAAATCAGAATTTAGAGACATTCGTTTCATTAGCAAGTCACGACATGCGCGCTCCTCTAAATGGAATGAAAAATCTCATTCAATGGGCCGAAGAAGACTTAGCCACCGATAATCATAATAACGTTAGAGAACATCTTTCGCTTCTTAAGAGCCGATCAACGCGACTATCAAACCTACTCTCAGACCTATTAATTTTCTTTCGTGCTGACAAGCACAGTGCTGATAGCAATGAATTAATAGATCCGAATCTGTGCGCAAGGGAATTAGTAAATAATTTCGACTCACCACTAAATGTAAACATTATTATCGCACCAAATGCCAAGCTACATGTATCCAGAACCTTGTTTGAATTGGTGTTAAGCAACCTGATAAAAAACAGTATTCTTCATAGTGGCGAAGATAGCGATTTATATATCAAGTTGGAATTCAAACAATTAAACGCATCCTTAGAAATGACGTTTAGTGATAGTGGAAAGGGAATTAACGAAGATCAGTTAAATTTGATATTTATGCCGTTTGAAGTCGGGCAGTCACGTGATAAATCTGAAGGATCTGGGATTGGACTTGCACTTGTTAGACGAGTTATTGAGCAAAACAACGGAAGCATAGAGCTCACTGAGCACACGCCTTCAACCTTAAAAGGCGCGGTATTCAAATGCACATTCAATGAATCGAGCATCGTCGTGAATGAGCGCGAAAACGCTTGAGTTATTTCATTTAATAAACAACGCTTGATATTGTCCTTCTTTAATATTGTTCCGGTTGATTAGCTTAATTTACACTTTGATCTGCAGTCACAAAGAAAAAACGTAATGAGCCCTAATCAACTCTGCGAATCAATTTCACCTTATATTCTTCAGCCCACACTCGTGCTTGAACAGTCAGTTTTGGATGAAAATATTGCAAGCGTTCGTCGTCGCATTGATGGCGATAAAAGCATACGCTTAGTCGTCAAATCTTTACCGTGTGCTGAGTTAATTAAATACATTAGTGATCAACTAAATTGCTCACGGTTCATGTGTTTTCACGGACCTTTTATCAAGCAGACCGCAAAAATCTTTCCCAAGGCAGATATTCTGTTAGGCAAGCCCTTGCCCCCGGCAAGTTTTGAGCACCTTGCGACTGAATTTCTTCAAGAAGGTTTAGCGCTAGATAATGTTCAGTGGCTAATCGATACCCACGAACACTTAGACGCATATTTGGAAATTGCTGAGCGGCTGAACGTAAACATTCGTATTAACTTAGAGATCAATATAGGTCTGAACCGCGGGGGTTTCGCTCACGAAGATCAACTAAAAATCGCGTTACTTACCATCGCTGATTCAGAGAATCTAAGTTTCTCAGGTCTCATGGGCTATGAAGCTCATGCGTCTAAAATCCCTGATGTATTCGGGGGTATGAAATTAGCACTTAAACAGGTCACAGAGAAATATCGCCGCTTCAGAGCGATTGCAGAGCGTTTTGGCAATCAAGAAGAGCTAACATTTAATAGCGCAGGAAGTACAACCTTCACTGAGTATCAGGGCAACGATGTCATTAATGATATTTCGATTGGATCTATCTTTGTAAAACCTGAAGACTTTGAGCTTCCTCATTTGAACGAGTTCAAGCCAGCATTGTTCATTGCAACACCAATACTAAAGGCAGTCGAAAAACCACAACTCCCCTTACCTAAGCCCTTCAAT
Organism: Oleiphilus sp. HI0125; assembly: GCF_001635355.1. Taxonomy (NCBI): domain Bacteria; kingdom Pseudomonadati; phylum Pseudomonadota; class Gammaproteobacteria; order Oceanospirillales; family Oleiphilaceae; genus Oleiphilus; species Oleiphilus sp. HI0125. The sequence continues at coordinate 17,160 of NZ_LWGF01000812.1, read as the reverse complement.
ACCCCATTGAATTCACTATTTCGCTTTATCGGTAAAGTCCCTAATAAAGGTGCATATATTTACGGAGGTAACTGGATGGCGAGTCCATTTTATCCAGAGGGTTTCAAGACTAACTCCTTGTTTGGTCGATCGAGCAATCAAGAATTTATTTCGCACACTAACGACACTCTAAAGTCTGGTGACTGCGTTTTATTTCGTCCGACCCAAAGCGAGGCGGTCATGCTCCAGTTTGGAGAACTCCTGTTAATCAAACCAAATAACGAAATCGACTACTGGCCGGTTTATCAAGCGACTAAAGTCAGACCTGATGCTAATAAAAAAGGTAAATCTCGAGAGTCGTAATGATTGAAGTTTGTATCGCCCTTTTATGCATAGTTTTTCCTGCAATCGCAATTACGCTAGGACTGCGTCATGCTCTAATTGATCGTGCAGGACTGGTATTGGTTTGTTTTGCGAGCGGGATTCTCTTAAACACACTAACCGGTTCTATTACCGATGTGTCGCCTTTTGTGTCCAATTCGCTTATCAATATTCAAACCCAAATTACAGAACTCACAATCGCTCTTGCGCTCCCCTTACTCGTATTTTCTATAGATTTAAAAAGTGCTTTTACCCAAGCCAGTTCATCTAGTAAATCTATGTTGATGGCTTTTGCTTCAATCATTATTTGTACGTTTATCCTCAGTTTTATTTTTCAAGGACACATCGAAGGCTTGTGGCAGGTAGCAGGCTTATCTGTTGGTGCTTATACGGGCGGAGGGCCAAACATGGCCGCAATCAACGCAGCCATTGAAGGTGATAAAGATATATTCGTGATGATGACTAGCTATGACATTCTATTATCTGCAATATATTTGCTATTTGTCTTAAGTTTCGCCAAACCGCTATTCACCAAAGTCTTATTACCACCAGCTCAGGACGTACTTAACAAGTCGGAAAACAAGTTTGCACATTTGGGCGAAGAAACCTCAGCAAGTTACCAAGTACTTGGAACGCTCAGAGGTTTAAAAGAAGGAATGATTACGGCAGTGCTCTCGCTACTAATCATTGGTTTAGCACTTGGCTTGGCGAGTCTCCTGCCCAGTTCAATGAAATCATCAGGAACAATCATTCTCATTACGACGCTCGGAATGCTTGCATCGTTCATTCCTCAAATTCGTCGTTTAACAATGAGCTTTCGCGTTGGAATGTACCTAGTACTTGTGTTCTGTTTTACGATGGGAAGTATGACAAACTTGAGTGTTCTAGCTGATTTAAATTGGGCTCTGTTTAGCTACATTGGCTTAATGCTAATTGGTGCGATGACAATTCATGCGGGACTCTGTCGCGTTTTCAAGATTGATGTAGACACTTTCTTGGTCACATCTTCCGCAGCAATAATGTCTGTACCTTTTATTCCAGTGATTGTTGGAGCGCTTCGCAATCAAGCCTTATTGGTGCCCGGTTTTTGCGCGGCAATTATTGGCTATGTTCTCGGCAATTATTTAGGAATCGTCGTGGCAATATCGTTGAAATCTATCCTTTGATTGTAGGCTAAGCTTAGTATTGCCATTCGTCCTCAAACACGAACTCATCTAAGCTACGCTCTGTCGCCCACTCTTCCATAACGAGCATGGGCTTCTCATAGAAAGCATCTACATGACCAATGCATAGAATCGCGACAGGATGGCTGTCGGGCGGCATGTTTAAAACCGTTTTTAGCGCCTCAGGGTCAAAGATGGAGACCCATCCCATACCAATTCCCTCAGCACGCGCGGCAAGCCACATATTCTGAATAGCGCAAGACAACGAAGCCAAATCCATTTCTGGTAATGTTCGTCGCCCAAATACATGTTCATCACGCTTATCGGGCAGTGCCGCAACAATGACATCTGAACATTCTTTTAAACCCTCTACTTTGAGTTTAAGAAACTCAGCTTTGCGAGAGGCTAATGCAGCAGCGGTAAGATCGCGCTCATTCTCTACTAGCGTTTGAATCGCTTCACGCTTTTCAGTATTGCGAATTCGGATAAAACGCCACGGCTGCATTAAACCAACACTCGGAGCCATATGAGCCGCATATAGCAGCTTGCTAATAAGGTCTTCGGAAACCTTCTCGTTATTAAAATGCCGCATATCTCGGCGTTCCGCCATGACTTTATAAATGGCTGTTTTTTCTGCGCGAGTATAGGAAAACGTAGGGTCAGAAGAATCATTCATGGCAATATGCGCGTGAGGTTTGAGAACATTAAGCTAGGCGTAATAATGCTAGAACAGCCAACAAGAACCCAATCTCGGAGATCTGTTGGATTGCGCCCAGCGCATCTCCAGTGTAGCCGCCTAACCACCGTTTAAGTTTAATCGCCAGATAGTAAACCGGCAATCCCATAAGTACGACAGCTATTATAGTATTAGGAGGAAGTAAGATTAATGCAGGAAATGATAAAACCGTTGCTATCGAAAAATCTTTATTACCAAAACGCTTTGTAATCGGCTTAGCCTTGCTAGTTTCATCCAAACGAACATACTGCATCATTCGCATTACCAGAACGCTATACCAACGCGAAAAAACATGAGCAACTAATATAACAACCGGTACATAGTCAGCAGGTAATTGCATCAGTGCGATGAACTTTAACGCCAATGCGAAGAATAGCCCAACAGCACCATAGGTACCTAAACGGCTATCCTTCATAATATTAAGGATGTGCTCTTGTGACCAACCACCACCAAGACCATCGCAGGTATCAGCCAAACCATCCTCATGAAAGGCCCCCGTCATGTATATGCCAAGTAATATGACGAGAAGAATACTTAGCTCTTGAGAAAATATATGACTTAAAAGGATGAATGCGAGAGCTGTCGTTGAACCAACCAGCCAGCCGACAAGGGGAAAATAGCGGCTGGCATGGTCTTGCGTGCTCTGATCTACATTGCTCAAAGATGGCAAAGGGATGCGCGTATAAAACATCAAAGCATAATGGATTAGTTGAAGCTGTCGTTTAATCATGATCGAGGCTCGTTTGGCTTAAGCGTCTGAGACGCCCGCATCTTCAAAGCTAGCCATCTCATTAATAAACGATACAGCCGCCTTTACAAGCGGATAAGACAAAGCACATCCTGAGCCCTCACCCAAGCAAAGATTCAAATCTAGTAGCGCATTGACGCCTAAATAATCTAACAGCTTTCTATGCCCTTGCTCCTGAGAGCAGTGACAAAACACGGCATTGTCCTTAACCGATTGGTCCAGCTTGTATGCACATAAATATGCGGCACTCGCAATAAATCCATCAACCAATATCAGCACATCACGCTTGCTTGCTTCGAGCATCGCACCAACCATTTGCGCTATTTCAAAGCCTCCAAACGTTTGGAGAACGTCGTGAACACCGTCTATTTGACCATGATAGATAAAAGACTTTTCAAGTACCTGAATTTTATGACTCAGTTGACGGTCATTAAGCCCCGTACCGCGACCAGCTATTTCTGATACCGGAATCCCAATTAACTGGGAAATAAGAGCAGCTGCAGATGCCGTATTTGCAATACCCATTTCACCAAACCCAACAACATTGCAGCCTTTATCATGCAACTCACCAAGAACATCCGCACCTGATTGTAAGGATTGATTCAGTTGCCACTCGGTCATCGCCTGATCAACTAAAAAGTTACGCGTTCCTTTTGCTATCTTGCGATAAACGATCGGCAAATCATCAGGAAATTCATAGTTAACACCTGCATCAACGACCTGAAGATCCATACCATTCTGGATCGTAAATACATTGATCGCAGCACCTCCAGCAACAAAGTTCATGACCATTTGCCAAGTCACTTCCTGCGGATATGCGCTCACGCCTTCTTCGGCGATACCATGATCGCCTGCGAAAACCAGCATGGTCGGTTTGGTGAGTTGAGGTTCCAGCGATTGCTGAATTAAACACACTTGTTTCGCTAACGCCTCAATATCTCCAAGCGCACCAATAGGCTTGGTCTTGGTATCTATTTTTCGCTGAACGCTATCGGCAAAGCTCATTCTAGTAATCAACACCCTTACGTGCTTTCACACCTGCTTTATACGCGTGCTTCACTTCCTTCACCTCAGAAACGGTATCGCACAAATCTCTTAAAGCGCTACCACCGCCACGACCCGTAACAATCACACTCTGCTCGGGTGGTCGGTTCGCGATTGCATCCAAGATCATCTGCTCATCGAGATACTTATAGGCAATCATATAGGTCAATTCATCAAGTAAAACGAGATCAATACTTTCGTCTTTCAACATACGTTCGGCTTCAACCCAGGTCGTTTGAGCAGCTTCAATATCAGCCGTTCGATCTTGCGTATTCCAAGTAAACCCAGTACCCATCTGGTAAAAATCAACTTCTGGCATCTTCTCTTTCAGAAAGATCTCTTCTCCTGAAAGCTGAGCACCTTTAATAAATTGAACAACGCCAACTTTATGCCCATACCCCAAGGCACGTAATACCATTCCAAACCCAGAACTGCTTTTGCCCTTGCCGTTACCGGTAAGTAGCAAAGAAATACCGCGTTCTTCATCAGCCGCTGCAATATGCGCGTCTACTTTTTCTTTTTGCTTTTGCATCGCTTTCTTGTGGGATTCGTTTTTAGCATTCTCGTCTGTCATAAACCTTCTCTTACTTTGTTTAAAGCTACGCTTATCAATACGCTACTTTTTGATTTGTCTAATATCATCAAACACTTCGCAAATTTGCTGCATGCCATAGAGTGTTCGATATGAAAACCGGTGCAATAAGTCACCATTAAAAAATACGATATGATCGTTTTTAACCGCAGGAATCTCGGGCCAGTCATTCCACATATTCAAGTCCATTTCTGTACCGTGATGCGTTGGCACAACGATGACCTCTGGACGCAAATCAATCACGGATTCTAAACTTACTTGCGGGTAATCCATTGAAGGGTCGTCGAACACATTTACAGCACCGCAACCCGCGAACATTTGATTAATCCAACTCCCTGCGGCCATTGTACGTAATGGCTTAGACCACAATTGATAGAAGAAACTGACAGGTTTTCTAGACTGATAATTGTCACGTAAAGAATCTAGACGCTCCCGATAGTTTTGCGCCTGCACCTGAGCTTCAGCTGAACGTCCAACCTTATCGCCTATTCTCAATATCTCTTGCGGAATATCCTCGAGTTCTTTTGTTGTACTTTCATACACGACGATACCTAACTCTTTGATTCGTTCGATGTCTCGTGTTGGATTACCACTCTCCCAGGCAATCACTATATCTGGCTCAAGTTCAAGTACCCGGTCTATCTGGATAGCGGTATGCCCGCCGATCCTCGGAATCGATTTAGCCTCTTCTGGATAGTCCGCAAAATCGACCGTTCCGACAATCTTGTCACCTACGCCTAACAAAAAAAGTATCTCAACCGAATGCGGCGACAACGCAATAATACGTTCTACCTGTTTAGCATTCGCAACGATGGATACGAACAAGAGCAAAAACACAGAACCACTAAACTTAAGCACTAATATCTTCTCTATTAAAGGCGCGCGAGCGCAGTTTCTAGGTAATTTAATTCTGCTTCGTTTTTCGGAACAGAAACACGAAGGCCTAAACCGTTATCTAACAAACGGACATACACGCCATCACTCAGTAGGCGTTCGAATATAGTGAGTGCGTCAGGTGTTCTGATTATTGAAAATAGCTTTACTGCGCTGTTTACATCACTAAAGTATCGCCGTAACACAACATCTAATTTGCGAGACCAAACTGTCACTTCTTCACAAGCAGAACGCAACCATGCCTGATCTGCTACAACACGTTCAAACAGCGATAAAGATGGCCCGCTAATGCCCCACAATGGGATGTCACTCTTTACGACATGGCGTAACTGAGTAGAAACACCCACCGCTCCGATACGCGCGCCAGGAAGACCTGAAAATTTACCGAACGAGCGTAGAACAATTAAGTTCTCTAGCCCGGGCTGACCAACGTAACTCGACACGGAAAACTCATGATGAAAATCGACAAAAGCCTCATCAATGATCAACCATTTTCCAGCGGCGGTCATTCGCTCGGCTAACGTAATAATTTCTTTTGCGGTAAGGAAGTCTCCACTTGGATTATTTGGATTGATCACAACACAAATATCAACCGCTTCGATTAGTTCATTAGAAGCCAAGGCGTCATACTCATACAGTCGTGCATCCACTTTTTGCCAATGATAGCGATGTTCAGCATAACCTTCACTCGGCACCGCAACAGACAAAGACTTATCGAGCTGTTGCTTGAATAGCTTAGGCAGATACTCAATAGCCCACTGAGAACCTGGTGTCAGGAGGAAGTTCTCATTGTCATAGTATTGCGCAACCCTCTCTTTCAAAGAGGGCGAGATATTCGGGAGAGATTTCCATTGTTCTGGCTCGTTATCTAGTTTGTCATAGGCAAAAGGATTGACCGCACTCGATAAATCTAAAATGCTACCTTGCAAATCCCGCTCATATCTCAAGCACGAAAGGTCTCCACCATGTTTTGGCCTAGGTTTCGAAATATCAGTCATGAACGTGCATCTCTTCGCACTAGCACTAGTAAGAAAAAAGCACTCCCCAGCGCTGCTGTAATTACGCCAATTGGCAGCTCCGTTCCCTCGTGCAAGACCCGAGCAAGCACATCCACCCAAATCATGAAAATACCACCCACCATGGCCACAGCAACAAACAAGTTAACACGTAATCCAATGACTAATCTTCGAACAATATGAGGAATCATCAAGCCAACAAAACCGATGCCACCGCAATTTGCGACCAACACTGCGGTCATTAGCGAACTCATCACCAGCATCCCAAGACGTAAGCGTACGACATTAACACCAAGCGCCTTCGCATTTTCATCTCCAGCCAACATGGTTTTTAGAGGGCGAGAAAAGGCGAAGAAGCAAAGCAAGCTAATCAGTAAAACGACAATCACTGGTCCTATTGAAGCCCACTCCGCGCGAGCGAAGCTTCCTAAGGTCCAAAAGATAAGTGATGCAGCTGCCAAGGGATCAGACAAATACAAAACTAAACTTGTCGCCGCACTAAACATGAAGGATGTCGCGACACCCGCAAGCAACATGCGTTCAACGTTTCCGCTTCGCCCTGCCAGTGCGATGACGATTACTACCGAAAAAAGGCTGCCAGCAAACGCACCAACCGCAATACTATATTCTGAAAATCCAGAAATTGCCGATACGCTAGTGCCTGACAACGCCGCAATCACCAGCACAGCCCCAAAGGATGCACCGGAGGAAATACCAAACAAATATGGGTCTGACAGGGGATTTCTTGTGACGGTCTGAAGTACCGCACCAGCAAGGGACAAACCTGCTCCCGCAAGAAACGCCAATACCGCTCTTGGGGCACGTAACTCCCATATAATACGTTCACGTATCGCACTGATTTCAGATTCTTGGCCTGTCAGAAGGCTGAAAGTACTCGAAAGCACGTCATTAAAAGTAATGCTCGCCGCACCGAAGACGACAGAAACAAACAGACTGAACATGGCCACAGCCACGCAAAGGCTTATAAAAACTGTCGTTCGCGTTATGCCTATCATTAACGGTGAACTCCGTATTGAAAGGCGAAACTAACACGTGGATGATCGTATAAAGGATGGCGATCAACCACGCAGCATGTCCGATATACTTCACTAATAAGATCTTCTTTCAGCACATCCTCTGGAGAACCTTGGGCGCATAATTTTCCGTGATTTAAGACAATAATTTCATCACAAAACGCAGCCGCTAAATTCAAATCATGAAATGAAGCAAAGACCGTTACCGGAAGCGCCTTAACTTTACGAAGCACCTCTAATTGAAAATGAATATCTAAATGATTGGTCGGTTCATCCATGATGAGTAGCTGCGGCTTTTGGAGCAAGGCTCGTGCTAAATAAGCCCTTTGCTTTTCACCGCCCGACAGAACTGAAAAGGGCTTCTCTGCAAGTTCACTAAGCTCCATCTCTTTGAGGAGCTGCGCGATCAAGGCATCATCTCCTCGAGTATTCCATTCAAACAAACCCTTATGGGGCGTCAACCCTTGTGCGATAACATCATGAACACTTAAGCCCATATAGTCATTTTGTTCTTGAAGAATAACAGCGGTTTTTAGGGCAGATTGTTTCGCACTCAATTCCCAAACATTCTGTTCATCCACAAACACTTCGCCCTCAGAGGGTTTCGTTACGCGATAGACACATCTCATCAAAGAGGACTTCCCTGCGCCGTTTGGGCCAATAAGGCCAACAAACTTGCCCTTCTCGATTTTAAATGAGACATCATCAAGAATTTTTACTGGCGATGCTAATCCTCTGCTTGGTGCTGTCCAACTTAAATGTTCTACCCGCAACATCGTTGCATTTTTAATTTGCGAAGACATACCGCTCACCAGCGCAATACTAGTGACACTAGAAACAGCACAGAAAAGCCTAACATTAGGCACCTGTGTATCCAGAGAATCATTGTGATTGATCGCGTTAAATCGAGAGGTGTTGGCTCGGGGCCGGCTCCCAAAACTGGACGTATTTTAACTGAACCATCGTAGACAGCCCGACCTCCTAAGGAGACACCCAATGCTAGTGCACCAGCGGCCATCACTGGACCAGCGTTTGGGCTATACCAATTTCGCCCATTTCTTAATGCTTGTACAAAACGTCGAATTGAAATCGAAAAAATCAAAGCGCAAAGGCGTGCAGGAATATAACCAAGGACGTCGTCAACGCGCGCGGAGAAACGTCCAAAATAATTATACCGAGTGTTACGATAGCCCCACATTGAATCTAAGGTATTAGATACTTTAAAAAATACGGCACCAATCGGGCCTCCAATAAGGAACCAAAACAAAGGCGCAATCACTCCATCATTTTCGTTCTCGGTAAGTGTTTCAATCGCCGCTTTGGCAATCTCTGGTTCTTCAAGCGAACACGTATCGCGACTGACCACCCTTGAAAGAGCAACTCTAGCATTTTCAACATTTCCACTCGCGAGAGTGGTTTCGACTGAAGAAATGTGCTGAATCAAAGAGCGAGGAGCAATACATATATACAAGATAATGACTGACAGCATACCAAACCATACATGTACGTTATCACTCTCTATGATCGCTGACAGCGCCAACACCACTAGCAAAATACAAATAAACACTGAGCTATGCACAATAAATGCCGCACTCACACCCCTAATTAGCAATCGAGGTCTATTGTTATTCTCAGGATAAAAAGCTCGTTCAACGACCGCGATAAGATTTCCAAGGCCAACGATCGGATGATATTTTTTTGGCTCACCAAGTATCGAATCGAATACAAAAGCCAACAAGACACACATTGAAGCGTAAACCGGATTAGTAAAAATCGGGAAAAACGAAAGCTCAGCGAATGCGCTCAAGGTTGGCGAAAGCAGATCTGGTGATAAAAGAGACATAACCAGCTCACTTCACTGAAAGGGGTAAACCGGCGACGACTAAACTCACATGATCACAGATAGTCGCTAGGGATTGATGCAAGCGTCCAGCTTCATCACAAAAATCACGGGTAAGTTTATCCATACCAATGAGTCCCATATTGGTTTCATTAGACACCAAAATACAAGGTGTATCTGTCGTCTCTAGTTGCCCCTTAAACACAGAAATAAACGAATCTTTATGATCAACAACCTCAGGTTTTACAAGCAAATTGGTCAACCATAGTGTTAGGCAATCAATCACGATAACACCTACGCTAGGGTCTGCATCTAAATCTCTTAAAGCTTTAGCAAGATCGACAGGCTCTTCGATCACCACCCAATTATCCGGTCTCTGGATTTGATGCTTGCTAATACGCTGAGCCATTTCTTCGTCAAGAGCTTGTGCGGTTGCGACTAATGCAACGTTAAATTTAGTTTTGCTAGCTACATCTGCAGCAAGAGTCTCTGCATATCGACTTTTTCCAGACTTAACACCCCCAAGGACTAGATGCTTCATTCATCTAACTCCAAGAAACTGAGCACATTCTCCATATCGATGCTTTCATCAAATGCAACAGCCAAACGCTCAATTGAAGCCTCACGAACAGCTTGATAGTCAAGTTGTTCTTTAACTTTAAAGCCCGCCCAATTAAGCACAGAAGTAAGCGCATCAGGTGTATCTAAAAGACCATGCCAGTATGTCCCCGCAATATTTGAATCAAGGCTCACAGCGCCGTCTGAATTACCATTCTCATAGTGAATAAACGGCCTATCTAATGATTCACCATGCGTACGACCAGCATGTATCTCATAACCTTGGACGGCAACACCATCTGAGGCAAACTGCCCTCTTACCCGAACAAGCGCTTTTTCTTTTGTAAGCATTGTATGATGTTCCAAGAACCCAAAGCCCTGAGATAAACCTGGATCGCCTTCAATACCATCAGGATCGTCAATGCTTTGGCCCAGCATTTGATAACCGCCGCAGATGCCGAGTACTTTCCCACTGTATCGAAGATGTTTATTTATTGCATCTTCCCATCCTTGCTCACGCAAAAAGGCTAGATCAGCGCGAACCGACTTAGAACCAGGAAGGATAATTAAATCTGCAGGAGGAATGTCTCCATTCGAAGGAACATAAGTAAAGTTTATTTCTGGATGTAAACGCAAAGCCTCGAAATCTGTGTGATTACTAATGCGCGGAAGCACTGGCACTACAACACGAAACTCACCGTCTTGCTTCAAGTTGTCATCTGGCAACGCATCTTCTGCATCAATATTCAAACCATGAAGATAGGGCAAAACACCCAATACAGGTTTGCCAGTGCGCTGTTCTAACCATTCGAGTCCATTCTCTAAGAGTTTTATATCGCCCCGAAATCGATTAATCACAAAACCCACAACGCGATTTTGCTCACTTTCGCTAAGAAGATCTAAAGTCCCCACTAAGTGCGCGAACACACCTCCTTTATCGATGTCCGCGACAATAATGACAGGGCAATCAGCCGCTTCAGCAAAGCCCATGTTAGCGATATCTCGATCGCGAAGATTTATCTCGGCCGGGGAGCCTGCACCTTCCACAATGACACACTGATATTGTTCTTCGAGCCGCTGATGAGATTCGAGGACCGCGTCCATCGCCCGGGTTTTGTAACGGTGATAGCTGACTGCATCCATATCACCTTTAGCCTTACCGTGCACAATGACTTGTGCACCAATATCTGTATTGGGCTTCAGCAAGATCGGATTCATATCGGTATGAGGTTCAAGATGACAGGCCTGCGCTTGTAGGGCTTGCGCACGACCTATCTCTCCACCATCGGCGGTCACAGCGCTGTTCAGCGCCATGTTCTGAGGTTTGAACGGTACCACCGAAATTCCTCGGTGATACAGGCAACGACACAAGGCGGCGACGAGAGTGCTTTTACCTGCATCCGAGGTCGTGCCTTGTATCATTAATGTGGACATAAAATTCGTGTTTTAGTTAGTTGTATCGGCGAATTCAATTCTAACAGGATTACGAATAGTGTTGATGGTCGCCACCGATGAATCATCCGCTATGCTAATCACTTCTATACGAGGATCAACTGTATCGCCAAGTGCAACCCAAAGTTGGTTACTTGAATCAATCTCGATTGTTTTAATGTCTAAACCTGAAAATCCATCGTTCGGCGAAGCACTTACAGCTCCAGATGTTGGGTTAAACTGAATAAGGTCGTTATCCTGGAAAGCGTTATAACGAATTAAATATGCTTTGTTATCAGATGATGACACTTCAACTCCCGCAATTTGTGCATTTACGCTTGCATCATTATCGTCAACTAATAAGGTACTCAAGTAAGTCATGCCACGGATATCAACTTTCTCAATACCACCTGTAAGTTCAGCAGGGCGAGATCGATCTAATGAAGCATAACGACCTACCCCAGCGACATATATATAACCACCCACTACATCCATATCTTGGGCATTCTTGACGGTTAAGTCGTACGCTTCACCTGAACCATTCACGTCGACTTCAAGATTTGTCGACGGATCAATCACAAGAATTCGAGAGGTCTGCGGAACAAAAGATGAATCTTGGCCATTTAATAGAACGTACAGCAATCCATCTTTCACAAAACCATCCGATGCTCCGATTCCATTTCCAAAGCTATATTTCGAATAGTCTAAGCGATCTACGATAAAATCACTTTGTTGATTACTATCAGTAACGCTTGGATTAATCTCAATAATCTCATCAGTACCAAAAGGTAAAACATAAGCCTGTGTTTCAGATACAAACACCACCGTATATGGGTTTGGATTATCGCTATCATCCTTAGCCACAGAGTATTCCCAAATTGGGTTCTCGGCATCATCAAATGAGAATTTCGCTAAGTTGTTAATCCCGAAACGCCCCATGCGATAGAAATGATCGCCAAATGTTAGAAAGCGTACATCAGATAAATCTTGAGCAGCATAATCCGAAGAAATTTCGTAAGCTGGGATTGTATCAGTAAACTGAACAGCGCTTGATGTAAAGTCTGCTGATACCGTGGAAATTACCGCGCAGTCAAAACAGTCGACAGAGTTGTCAGTTGAATCACTACTTGAACATGCGCCAAGAAATGCCGAAATAGATACTAATGCGGTTGCTTTTATTAATTGTCTAGCATTCATTTTTTCAGTTCCTTTAATTGAAGGTATAGCTATAGGTTAGGAAAGCTCGTCGTCCCGGACCCGGGTAACGATTAAAATCTTCGATTCTTTCATCTGTAATATTTTCTAAGGAAAGCCTTGCGTTGTGCTGACCCAAACGGCGCTCGATACTAACGTTAATCTGTTCATTTGTTGGCATCTCTGCAGACGCACTTCGATCATAATAACCACCATCTTGGCGTTGATACTCCAAATTTAGCTTGTAGTCGAACACCGAAAATTCATTTGAAATAGTCGCGGCAGATTCATACACGCCAGCGAGAGAGTTCCCCTTAAAAGCTGGGATATCAGACGTGTCTTCACTACTTTGCAAAGTCGCCCTTAACCCAGCTTTCCAAAATTCAGTCAATAGAATGCTCCCGTCTACTTCAAGACCATATATCTGCGCACTTGCAGCGTTTTCAGCGCGACCTATTCCGCGCGAATCGAAAATAACGACAATCGCATCTTTTAGTGATCTGTAAAACAAGGAGGAGTTAAGGTTGGAATTCCCCTGCAAAAACTGCAATCCAAGTTCCGCGTTGGTTGCATACTCTTCGACCAGCTCGTCATTGCCTAACAACGAACCGGTGTCGCCAAACAATTCGCTAAGTTTGGGCGGACGGACTTCGTGAGAGAGGCTTGCGGTGAGTGCGAGGGATGGAAAAAACGTGTAGCGCAGGCCGCTGTAAGCAGCGTAATAAGATTCAGTATTACTAACTGATTTTGGAATATCTTGATCGTCTTGCAAATAACGAAGACCAATCTTACCGGTTAGTTGTAAGGTACCCGCATAATTTAACCATTCATCTTGAGCAATCAATGATGTTTGCATGCGCGATGCATCCGTAGACGTGTTCTGAATAAGGTCTTCGTTTTCATATTTTTCAAAACGTAGCAGTGCGGCAATATTGAACAAATGATTACCCGAAGATAAAGCCCAGTCAGTTTTAACGCCTATATTAGATGACTCAGATTTCTCTAGATTTGCAGACAGACCAACTTTGTTTTCAGTGTCGTCATACTCGCCTTTCAACAGCGAACCATAAATCTGATAAGACGCTTTTAACCTAGTAGAAAGTTCATGATTCAACTTACTTTGAATAGATAGGGTTTCAACATCATATGTCGCCGAATTATCTTTGGCGTTTCGCGCAGTCGGCACGCCCTTAGAAGACTTCGAGTAGCGAACTACGTTATTGGCATCTAAAGACTTAGAGATATCTGTGACCGCAGATAAATGAATCGCTCCTTGCTCGTATTGTGCGTTTTGACGACGCTGTACCTCATCATCGAAAGGATTGTTAGGAGTCTGCCGATCATTTAAAAACTCATAGTCGTTGTCGCTAGAAACATACTCTGCATTAACAAGGTAATTTGTATCTCCAGAATGAAAAGCAGAGGTCAACGCGCCGAGATGGCTTTTGAACGATCCATAGCCCGCCCTCACAGTATGATAAGGCTTCGCAGCACCTTTTTTGCTTACGAGATTTATTGCACCACCAATTGATGACACGCCCAACTGCGCTGGGGTATTACCACGATATATTTCTATTCTCTCGATTGAGCTCAATTGAATATTGCCAAGATCAACAATTCCTCCGTGCGCATCATTCAATAACATGCCGTCGAGAAACACATTAACTTGTGCTGCACTAGACCCACGGATACTCACAGTCGAATAAGAACCTATCCCACCTACTTGACGAATTTGAACGCCACTCTGATCAGATAACACATCCGCGACATTAGAGAACTCATGACCAAACTCACTAGAACGAATTACTGTTGTATGACTTGAAGTATGCTCGGTATTGATATGATCGGCATCAAGCTTAGAAGCTGTCACCACAACGGTTTCATGCTCGACGGTTTCCTCAGCAACAGCAAACGTCGAAACAAGAAGTAGAGAAAGTAAAACTAAACGTAGACCCACGCACTTCACCAGCAATCGCGCAGAGAGAGAAGCAAAGAACAGTAATGGTTAACGAGCGACAATCTAGTTCGTTAGACATCAGTCCCAAATATCGCCCTCCGCAATATCTAAAAAATCACTTCAGGCCGGTCTCCGGGCTTACAAGTTGTCATTCGACTTAGTCGAACGGCCTTCCCATGCTTTACTGCACAGTGGCGAGGATGCCGACTTAACTTGCTTACCGTTGCGGGGGCAGCGTTGGACTTCAACCAACTTCCCGTTTCACTCGCTCACTAGATTTAGTGATTGAGCACCTCAAGCAGGGCTGCGACTTTACGCAGTTCACATTTTCAAGTCAATTGATTTATTAAAACTGGGGCAAGGAGTGACGGGACTAATGAAGTAACATGGTCGAGTGTACGAAGATCAGAACTGCAATGAAGAGCAAAACGTTTAGTCGAGCCTAAATGAGATGGGTACAGTAACATAGCCTCTCAACGAAGCTTCAGCCGCATCAGCAGGAGAGAAGCTCCAGCTTTCGTAAATAGTTGAATAAGCGGCAAAATCTAAAGCCGATACATTACTCGATTCTAGAATCTCTACGTAAGTCACCGAGCCCGTAACATCAACATGCACTCCTAGTAATACATCCCCTTCCCAACCACGCCTGCGCGCTAAGCTAGGATAAACTGGTCTGGGATTTGAAGGGCTACCTAGCACATAAGCTGGCGATCTAAATTGCTCTTTAGGCTCTTCAATTTTCTTGACCGGAGCCTTCTGCTCTTTTTGATCTTGTTGAGGCTGCTCTTTTGCTTTGCTTTCGGCAACTTTATTAGCAGGTTCACCCTTATCCGAATGATCACTGATGCTCGCTTCGGATTGCTTCGCAATTTTCTTCTTGGATGGAGCAACTGCTTGAATAGTCTCAACCGGTGATGATTTAGAAGGCTCGCTTTCTAAAATGGCTTCCGTTGACTTTTGAGGTTCGGGTTCGACAATCGGTTTCTCGACAGGCTTCACCACAGGATCGGGTTTCGATTTAGGGGTAAGATCTTCCTGTTTTGGCGATTCTTGACTGGCCGACAAGGGTTCAATAATAGACTCAGGAGTGGGTTCTAAAATGCGCTGAGACAAAGCAACGCGGTAGGTTGAATTATCGACGATATACGCCTTAGGCCCGAGCGTGTAAGAATAGAAAACGATGGCTAGCAACAGATGAACAATTACCGCTGCGACAAACGCCGACAGAAAACCGGCGTTCGGGTTATTCCAAACGCTTTTTGGCTTCCGATAATTGATGTAGTTTTGCAGCATAACCGCTCAAGCAAATGAATTTTGAGCGGCGAACTATACAAAAACACCAATTACGAACGCAAGACGTTGACCCAAAGCACCATACTTTGATCTGTATCGCAGGCTGACTTAACTCAATAAGTCTTTAGCATAAACTCTGCCTTCAGATGATGCTAAATTTCCACTTGATGCAAAGCTGAACACACAGCGTTTGCGACCAATAAAATCAGAGTACTTCATCCAGACTTTTTCAAATTCAGTCTCGGCGTCGCGTTCACCGCGGCACACTGCAATCAGCTGTTTTTGAGCCTTTCCCTTTGGCTCTATTTCTCCGGCAATAAGACTGTTTGCGCAGCAGCCTCCTCGTGTTAGTAGATCTGACTCATTACGAGAAAAATTCCCACTGCGACTAAAACCATGTGGAAAATTCTTGTCGTCACGAAATGCCTTACCCGATACCAAGCTTTTATCTAGCATCGCTTACTCCCTTAAATTTATAGAGCTCTTCCGGCTCAAATTATTGTTATACGCTGACTACTCCCTAGCTGCCTCGTATTCTCAACGATCTAAACACCGATTGATGTGACGAACATTCAATACGGCTACATGTGGCCACATTGCACAATAATCTTTACAAAAACTTTACAGCGGCAACAAATGTGGACAGCTCAAAAAGCAAACAAATTCCGTGCCGATTTCAGTTATGAGACGGACGCTTCACCCATATAGACGAAACCCGCGAAAGACGGCGTTTTAGGAACGTTTATTTTAGAAAGCTCATTTATTTGAAAGCCCGCATCACTAATCAGCAGATCAATAGAGCGATTAAGCTGATAGCCGCCGGCTAATTTAGACCAAAGGGGATTAATTCTGTTTTGCCACTTTTGAACGTTTAGATCTGCAGAAAGACCGTGCTAACAGAAAAGTAGCTTGCCATTTGGTTTCAATACGCGCCGCATCTGTACAAGTGCTGACGTCGTATCCACAATGGTGCACAAGGTAAAAGTAAGAAGAACTGTATCAACACTTTCATCATCCAAAGGAATTTACTCGCCAGGCAAGTCTAGCCATCGCCAGTCAATTCCGCTCTGGGCTACGTTACTCTTAGCCTTATTATACATTCCTATTGAAGGTTCAAGCCCCCAAACAAACTCAACACTTTTTGCGTCATAAAATTGTAGATTAATGGCGGAACCTGCACCAACTTCCAAGACGCGTCCAGAACACTTCGGCACGATTTGGCTTCGGAGCTTCATGATCTGAGGCGAACCGCAGGCGCAATTAATTAGGTGAGGCAGTATGTATCGTTCATACATAATAT
>NZ_LWGF01000811.1:0-795 GCF_001635355.1 Oleiphilus sp. HI0125 | reverse complement strand
AACGACCTTGATCTCATAGAAGCAAACGAAGCATTTGCAGTACAAGCCTTGTCCGTCAACCAAGGCATGGGATGGGATGAAACCAAGGTTAACGTTAATGGCGGAGCGATCGCTCTAGGCCACCCTATCGGCGCATCAGGTTGTCGCGTTCTTGTCACATTACTCCATGAAATGATCAAACAAGACGCAAACAAAGGTTTAGCAACATTGTGCATCGGTGGCGGCATGGGTGTTTCGTTAGCGGTTGAGCGCAACTAATGTTCAATATCGTTTTATATGAGCCCGAAATTCCACCAAACACAGGGAATATTATTCGTTTGGCAGCCAACACAGGCTGCCGATTGCATCTCATAGAACCACTTGGTTTCGATCTCGATACGAAAAAATTGCGTCGTGCAGGACTGGATTACCACGAATTTGCGGATGTCTTGACCTACGCCTCATATCAAGAATTCAAGGCTAAACATTCTGGAGCAAGAATATTCGGCATGACAACAAAAGGAAGTCGCCCACACACGGAAATTTCTTACCAAGAAAACGACTTCTTTTTGTTTGGCCCTGAAACTCGTGGATTACCTAGTGATGTTCGAGAGGGACTAGGAACGGACTTTTGTATTCGAATTCCAATGTTGGAAGGAAGTCGCAGCTTAAACCTGTCTAATTCAGTTGCGATTGTCGTGTATGAAGCCTGGCGCCAGCTTAGCTTTCAGGCTGGAAGTTAGATCTGCATAGATTTTTTCGCTCATAAAAAACCGCTAAACAATAAATGCTTAGCGGTTTTTTATGGATTGCAGT
>NZ_LWGF01000810.1:0-1221 GCF_001635355.1 Oleiphilus sp. HI0125 | reverse complement strand
AACCCAGCTACTAAAATGGCAGCATGTATCGCTTGTCACGGTCCTTCAGGTAAAGGTGTTGAGGCGGCAGGTTTCCCAGCGCTTAGCGGTCAGCATGCTGATTACACGATTGCGCAAATGAAAAAATGGCGTAGCGGTGAGCGAGCTAACGACGGTGATGCGCGTGTGATGCGTTCAATTGCTGCACGTATGAACGATCGTGAAATTGAAGCGGTAGCGAGCTATATTTCAGGTCTTTCTGAGTAATCGCTTCTTCATAGATTTGAAAACCCGAGACATCTACATCTCGGGTTTTTTTATGTCCGCAATATCATTTGAAAGCTAGGGAACTGTGACCTTTGTTTTCTGTCTGACAAGTTTAATCTAATAGTCATCTAAGCTTGCTTGAGTACGTTCAAGGGCAGGCCTATTATCTTTCGGTTATTGCTAAACACTTGTTATGAGGACACTTCATGTTTCAATTTCGTATTCTAAGCGCGCTTATGCTTGCAGCTACCATGCTATTCAGCGTCGCGACTTCCGCTGCCAGCTTGTGGGAGAAAGGTACACACTACAAAGAATTGCCATTCCCAGTTAAGACTGGTGACGCTTCTAAAATAGAAGTTGTAGAGGTGTTTTGGTACGGCTGTCCTCATTGTTATGAATTCAACAACGATCATCTTCCGCAATGGGAAGAAAGCTTCCCAGATGATGTTGATTTCCGTTTGTTGCCAGCAACGTTCCCAGGTTGGGTAACGCACGCGGAAGTATTCTTTGCAGCAGAGGAGCTAGGTAAGATCGAAGAGATGCACCAAGCTTTATTTGATGCGATTCAAGGTGCTCCTAAGAAATATCAAGATCGTGATGATTTTGTAGAAATTTTTGAAAAGCACGGCGTATCAGAAGAGCAGTACATGGCAGTGTTTGAAGCGTCTGGTTTCCGCAAAATCTCTAAAATTGATGAGCAAGTGAAGAAAGCGGGTGATCGTATCAAGGCTTATCGTCTGACAGGCGTGCCAGCACTTATCGTAAATGGTAAATATAAAATTGGTGTTCGTGACGCGGGCGGTTTTGCAAATATGATTAAGGTTGCTAACTTTCTTATAGCGCAAGAACGAGCAGCGCTAACTGCAGCAAAATAAATTAGTTGAAGGAGGGGGTATGTATACACAGTTGCGTAGTCGCGTTAAGCGTCTACTCACCCCCTCTGATAAAGACTTTCGTTTAGGTGTATCGTCTAGT
>NZ_LWGF01000809.1:0-1067 GCF_001635355.1 Oleiphilus sp. HI0125 | reverse complement strand
TGTGATGAAATTTTTACTACCACTACTTTGATCGTTATTAGGCGTTTGTGGTGATTGGGTATGATCAGTCGACATGGTGCTCCCCCTTAAAATCTTTCCGGAGTATAGCTGTTGTTTTATTTGGTGCTTTTTTAAACAGAAAGGGAGCTGTTTTTTTTGTTTCAAGCTTTACCTTTGCTTACTTACTCGGTCAGTTTTCATTTATACTTCGCGCCGACTGAATCATGTAGCATCGAGTATTTGCTCGTCATCGGAGTAGAAATGAAGTCCTTAGAAGGGTCAGACAAGTACGAATTCAACAAGCTTCAAAAACGCTTGCGTGCCGGAATGGGTAAAGCAATCATTGACTTCAACATGATTGAAGCTGGGGATAGGGTCATGGTCTGTCTGTCCGGAGGAAAAGACAGTTATACAATGCTGACTATTCTGATGAGCTTACAAAAGAGTGCTCCGATTGATTTTGACCTTGTCGCCGTAAATTTGGATCAAAAACAACCGGGTTTTCCAGAACATGTGTTACCTGAATATTTAGAATCCTTAGGTATTGAATACTATGTTGTGGATCGCGACACATATTCTGTTGTGAAGTCTAAGATCCCAGAAGGTAAAACAACCTGTGGTCTATGCTCACGGCTTCGTCGCGGGACCTTGTATTCATTCGCAGAGGACATTAAGGCGACTAAGATTGCATTAGGACACCACAAGGACGATATCGTCGAAACATTATTTTTGAATATGTTTCATGGCTCGAAGTTCTCTGCAATGCCGCCTAAATTGTTGTCTGATGATGGGCGAAATATCGTTATAAGACCTCTGGCCTATTGTCGCGAGAAAGATATTCTTAAATTTGCAGATATTATGGAATATCCGATTATTCCGTGTAATTTGTGTGGCTCTCAAGAAAACTTACAACGTCAGAATATCAAAGCGATGTTGCAAGCTTGGGAGAAGGAGCATCCCTCTCGTATTGAGTCGATATTTAGCTCTTTGCAAAACGTTGCACCGTCACAGCTTGCAGACAGAAATTTATTCGATTTTGAAACGCTCAAAATTGATCGTACCGAAGC
>NZ_LWGF01000808.1:0-912 GCF_001635355.1 Oleiphilus sp. HI0125 | reverse complement strand
CAGTCAGTAATCAGCCTGTTTATCATCTCACCGAACGACAGAACGCTTCTGAAGATACGCATGGGGCGACGAATTCTGAAACGACTAACGCGAAAACAAAGCGTTATCGTGAATACTTGCTCGAATTAGATCACGCCTTTTGTCAGAGTTTGTTTGGAACCGAACATTCTTATGAGATGCCAACTGAAACTCAGAGAGAAAATGCCAAAAGCTACGCAAAGCAGCTGCTTAGTAACGAATTAAACTCTGAAAAAATTCCCAGAAAACCAAGCTCTTTGCCTCTCTTGTTGAAGCTTCTGAAGATGGAAATGGTTAATAACGATACCGTGGCGCAATTTCTAATTAAGGATCCGGCGCTTACTTCACAAGTGCTTAAAATTGCAAACTCTCCATTTTTCAGATTGAGTAATCAAAGTGTTGAATCATTAGATGAAGCAATTCGACGCCTTGGCATTGCCGGTATTAAGCGTGTTGTTTCTGCTGCAACGATGATGCCCGTATTCCAAGCCAGTGGTGGAAATAAAACGCTAAATGAGACGGTATGGCGATGGGCTTTGTGTTCCGGAGCAAGCTTAGAAGCATTGAGTATTATTCGTGATCAAGATGGGCCATCTAACTATTTGCTTGGCTTGATTCCAGAACTGGCCATGTTGATTGTCAATCAAGAGCTTGACCGCCTAGAAGGATCTTTGCCGGAGGAGGAAAAAATCCTTCCAATGCAGCGCTTTAAGGTATTTAAGCGAGTTGCATGGAAAATTTGTATCCAAATTCGAAAAGAATGGGGTATGTCTGAGGAGTTTGATCAAGCGCTCTACGATATGGGAGATGCCATGCGTTTGCGCAAGTACTCAATTGTCTATGATGCGATCATTCTGGCGCAATATTCTGCTGTTGAAGCCTCGGCTAAACCTC
>NZ_LWGF01000807.1:0-1172 GCF_001635355.1 Oleiphilus sp. HI0125 | reverse complement strand
AGATACGATCCTTACATCTAATACTTCGACGATTTCTATTGATTTGCTTGCGAAGAACTTGAAGCGTCCAGAGAACTTCTGTGGCATGCACTTCTTCAACCCAGTACACATGATGCCATTGGTTGAAGTAATTCGCGGTGAGAAGACAAGCGAAGAGACGATTGCGACAACAGTTGCATACGCTCAAGCAATGGGTAAAACACCTGTTGTTGTTAACGATTGCCCGGGCTTCCTAGTAAACCGTATCTTGTTCCCTTACTTTGGTGGTTTCGCTGCGCTTATGCGTGACGGTGCTGACTTCCAGCGTGTAGACAAGATCATGGAGAAGTTCGGTTGGCCAATGGGTCCTGCTTACTTGCTTGACGTTGTAGGTATGGACACAGCTAATCACGGCGGTGAAGTAATGGCTGAAGGCTACCCAGATCGTATGGGTAAAGACTTCAAAACAGCGATTGACGTGATGTTTGAAGCTGGTCGTTTTGGTCAGAAGAATGACAAAGGCTTCTACGCTTACGAGCTAGATCGTAAGGGTAAGCAGAAGAAAGTTGTAGATGAATCTGTTTACGACATGATTAAGCCAGTTGTTGCAAGCAGCAATGAGTTTACTGATGAAGAAATCATCGAACGTATGATGGTTCCACTTTGCATCGAGACTGTTCGTTGTTTGGAAGACGGTATTGTTGATACTGCGGCTGAAGCAGACATGGGTCTGATCTTCGGTATCGGTTTCCCTCCATTCCGTGGTGGTGCGCTTCGTTACATCGATTCTATCGGTATCGAAGAATTCAACAAGATCGCAGACAAGTATGCTGATCTAGGTGCTCTCTACACGCCGACTGAAGGTATGCGTGAGATGGCTAAAACTGGCAAGAAGTTTTTCGGCTAAGCGCTGAGACAGATTACGGAGAATATCTATGAGTCTTAATCCAAAAGACGTCGTCGTTGTCGATGCGGTACGTACCCCAATGGGTCGAGCTAAAAACGGCTGTTTCCGCAACGTACGAGCTGANACCCTTTCTGCGGTATTGATCGATGCGATCTTTGACCGTAACCCAGGTCTTAACCCTAACTTGGTTGAGGACGTTATCTGGGGTTGTGTTAACCAAACTAAAGAGCAGGGCTTTAACGTAGCTCGTCAAATCTCTTTATTGACAAAGGTTCCACACACTTCA
>NZ_LWGF01000806.1:0-1354 GCF_001635355.1 Oleiphilus sp. HI0125 | reverse complement strand
TGCTGAGCCGCACCGTGTTTCTGATCTTATTAGCCAACTCGAAGAAGACATGGCTAATGCCGCTGCGGTAAGTGCTATAGAAGAAACCAGCACTGAACTTGATGAGCTAAGCATTAGTGACAGCGAGCTTGATGTTGATATTGAAGAGATTGATCTTGAAGGCGCTGAACTTAATGAAGTTGAAACAAGCGATTTACTAGGTGAAGAGCTTGCGGTCGACGAACTCCCTGAACCTGAAAACACCCTTGCTGAGGATTCCTCTTCAGAAATCCTAGAGCCTCAAGAAGTAAATATCGAAAGCGAAGCGCCTTCTGTAGTATCTAAAGTCTCGGTCTCACAAGCAGCGGCACCTGAACTGTCTGAAGATGCAGTGATTGAAGCAGCTCGCACCGCAGTACGCAGCAGTATCAATAATCGCCTACACGACTTGTTGGCAGGTTTATTTGACGACCAACACGAGCACTTTAAGCATCTTGTTAACGAAACAAGCCAAGAACAAAAAGCTTTACTCGAAAAAGTAATGGCTGAGCATGAGCAAAGCATTAAAGAAAAGACTGATGCAATCAAAGGTGAGATAGCGACGGAAGTCAGCATGTTCATTAGCAATCAGCTGAAAGAACTTAAGTCTGATATCGTCAAACAAATCGATACCCAAGCAGCGCTAGCGCCTGACTTTGACGAACTGAAAGAACAATTGCAGAGCGCACAGCAAATCGACACGGAGTTTTGGCAAAAGATGCAAGCTGACGCGATTCAGCAAGCACATGAGATGTCCCGTCACACAGCTGAAGACATTGCCGAGCAAGCGATCGACACCTTTATCCGACACCATAAAAAAGAAAGTGCCAAATACTATGGTTACGCTGTAGCGGTCAGTATTGGGGTATTTGCAGTCGGTCTAGCAGCGATTAGCGGCTTGATTCCAATGTAATCGCGGATTACTTTTTCAGAGTAAAAAGTAATCTCGGGCCTTTTACTCTGAAACTTCATTCATTTAAAACGACTACTTAGCAACTGCCCAATTCCCAGCATCGTCCTGACACACATCCCGCACCAAGCTCTCTTCTTCTCCGTCCGCCACAATCACCATGCTCAAACTAACGCACTTCCCTTCAGAGCCTTGATAGCGCTTCAAGACATCAACATGACCATAATTTCCGGTGGCGTCATTAGACCACGTTTTCCGACTCAAGCTTTGATCTGACAACAGTACTTTTATAGATTCTGTTACCAAATGCGTATCTTCTTGAGTGATATTTACATCACCTTTAAAACGATCAAACAATCTCTCTTCTGCGCTGGCTAGAAAATCAAACGGCGTAGTAATAATGCCTTTTAAAACCCCTTTCACTGC
>NZ_LWGF01000805.1:0-2035 GCF_001635355.1 Oleiphilus sp. HI0125 | reverse complement strand
AACCTTACGGAACAAGGTTAAAGCTTTGCCGTTATAGACTCCCTGCTCACGCAGGGCGATGCGGCTTTCGCGGAACAGCTCACTCCAGTTGTCTTCGGTTTTTTCGCTAATTTCAATCCAGTATTTCTCAGGGATTGTTAGTTCGCTATCAACGATTTTACGAATTTGATCTTTATATTTGCTCGCCATCAGTTCACGAGATTTTTGCGCAAAACCTTCAGGTACTTTTTCCCAACGAACAATTAGCTGCATGGTGATCTGCAAGCTTGGCCATTTGATAACACCACCGCCTGGCTCAAGGCCTTTGTACATTTCCATAGGCTCGTAAGCTAAGCCTGGTGCGCCGGTAATATCGACCGCTTTGTTATTAAATTTTTGGAGCGCGTTAGCAATACTTGATGATACTGGCGTCATGCCGATACGTGTCGCTAAATATTCAGTTTCAGGCGCATTATCGAGCACGGTGACACGCTTGCCAGCCATATCTTCTGGGTTCTGAATACTCTTGTCATTAACGAATAAGAAGATCGCACCGATCGGCGCAATACCGATGATCTCATATTCGCCGCTGCGCATAATTTTCGCAGCACCAGGACTGCTTAAAGATTTGATGACGATGGCCAGATGGTCGTAGGTTGGCAATGCGCCAACGGCATTAATACTGCCTGTAAATGAGTTGTACTCGCGTGCCCGTATGCCAGGTAAGTTGAGCATATCGCATACGCCATTTTTAAACTCTTCTGAGGCGACACGATCATCGGTATATACCTTAAAAGACAAATCAACACCCCAACGCACGGCATCGATTTTGTATTCCTTCATTTCTTTGTGGATGGGGCCATCATGGCCAACAAAGTCGAAGACGCACATAGTGAGCGGCTGAAGTGCATTTGCATGTGCTGTTTTGGCTAAAAGTAAGCCTGTTAAAACTACTGAAAGAAGACGTAACATACTGACAAGTCTCAAAGTTTTTCTTATTAAATCGAATGCTAACGTAAAGTATGATTTAGAGAAATGTTCTATTCGGAAAATGAGAGTTCTATCCGGTTAATTGAATAGGTTTCATGCAAGTCCCCCTAATTAAAGGGTGAGTGATCGTACAAGAGAGGGAACAATATATATGGCGTTATCCCTGAATATTCGTGAAGCACAGCTGGCTGATTGGGATCGTATCTGGCCATTTTTTAGCGACATTGTTCGTGCTGGCGATAGTTATCCTTATTCTCCTGATATCAGCAAAGAAGAGGGGTTTCAGCAGTGGATGGTCATGCCTCAATTTACCTATGTTGCAGAGCAATCTGGCGAAGTGGTCGCTACGTATTACATTAAACTGAATCAAGCGAGCTTGGGCGCGCATGTTAGCAATTGTGGTTATATGGTATCGCCTTCGTATCGGGGGGGAGGGATTGCTAGCCAACTATGTTTACATTCGCAGTCCATTGCTGTAACGCTTGGCTATAAGGCAATGCAGTTTAATTTGGTTGTTTCTTCGAATAGTTCAGCGGTCCATCTATGGACTAAGTTAGGGTTCGAAACGGTGGGCCGATTACACAAAGCATTTGATCATCAAAAGCTCGGGTTCGTGGATGCACTAGTTATATATAAGTGATTGCAAGATTAAGTGACAAGATAAGGTTTTGAGAACAGACTTGATTTAGCTAAAGCCGAGACACTTTGTATTTCAAGGTACTCTGCTACACTAACCTTATCTGATTAGAAGTAGTACACATTGTTAGGAGAAGAATATGTTAAAGAAAGTACTAATGGCTGGGATTGTGAGTGTTACTTTAGGTTCTAGTTTTGCGATGGCCGGTGATGCCGCTGCAGGTAAAGCAAAGTCAGCTGTGTGTGCTGCTTGTCATGGTGCAAATGGTATTGCAACGATCAAAACTTACCCTAATTTGGCAGGTCAGAATAAAGAGTATTTGGTCTCTTCTTTGAAGGCTTACAAAGCAAAACAGCGCAATGGTGGAATGGCGGCAATCATGCAAGCACAGGCGGCTGCTCTTACTGATGCGGATATGCAGAACCTTGC
>NZ_LWGF01000804.1:0-1836 GCF_001635355.1 Oleiphilus sp. HI0125 | reverse complement strand
GCAGCCTTTACTTGATGAGATTATTCCCCAGTATGAGCAAAAGCTTCGTCAGGGTGGTTTGCCAGCTGATGCGAAGATGAATTTGGCCTATGTTGTCAGTATGCACTATGACAAAAAAGGCGATAAGTCGATGAGTTTTGAGTATTTGAAGCAGGGTAACGACTTAAATCGTTCTGGCTACCAATATGCACATACGCAGACGCAAAGCATGTTCGCGATGCTGCAGAAAGCAATGACTCCCGAGCTGATAGAAGCGTTGGCTAATAAACCGAAGATAGAGGATGGAGCTGCTCCAATCTTTATTCTGGGCATGCCTCGTTCGGGCACTACTTTGATCGAACAGATTTTGTCGAGTCATTCAAAAGTAGGGGCTGAAGGTGAGTTAAAAACGCTTTCAGAGTGTTTTTCTAAGCACAACGATCGCATTATGCAGAGCGACTCCGTCGATGAGATTGCGACTGCATTACACGCGGCGTTTGCAGAGTATTTAGGGCAAGTACGCGCAATGCAATCTCAGCGTGATGAGCCCTTGCCGGTCTACTTTACCGATAAGATGCCCTACAACTACATGATGAGTGCTTTTATTGCAGCAGTGTTGCCAGAGGCGAAGATCATACATTGTACGCGTAATGCGAGTGAAACATGTTTCTCTATCTATAAACAAAACTTTAGTGGGAATCATGGCTACACAAATGATTTACGCGAGCTTGGTATGTATTACAACCTCTATAAGCAACATATGGAGTTGAATACGTCTCTGTTTCCTAAGCGAATTTATGAGGCAAACTATGAAAATATGATTGCTAATTCTGAGCAGGAGATTGCGCGTCTACTCGAGTATTGTGGGCTTGAAATGGAGACAGACTGCTTAATGTTCCATAAGAACAAGCGCGCAGTACGCACCGCTTCTGTGGCGCAGGTTAGGCAGCCAATTTATAAAGACGCAGTAAAAGCATCGAAGCCATTTGAAGAGCAGCTAAAACCTTTGAGTGAGGTGTTAGAGAGTGGCGAAGGACGCTTGTAAGGTTTGCCAGAAAACAAAAAAGCCGACTCAGATAGTCGGCTTTTTTGTGCTGAGCAACAAAGACTAACGACGTCTAAACAAAGGCGTAGGTTGCTCATTAGACGCTTGATAAGCTTCTGTAAATTCGCCAAGAGAAGATAGCGCGAGCTCTGTATCGACATCGTCACGCATATCAAAGGCATTAAAACCGCAACGCTTAAGGTATGACAACTGGTCCAGCAGTACGTCACCGATTGCGCGAAGTTCGCCTTCAAAGTTCAAACGCTCGCGAGCATAACGTGCAATTGAATAGCCACGACCATCCATAAATTTAGGAAAGTTAATCGCGATAACTGGCAAAGTTTTCGCTGTTTCGGGTAGCTCTTCTGGTTGCTCTTCACTGTCGATCCAGATGCCCACGTTTCCAGCATTAAGAACAGCTTCTTGGTTCGCCATAAAAAACGCCATCGGTACGATGGTGTTTGCTTTTACGTCACCTTCGTAGTCTTTTGCAAGCAACTCAAAAGTATTTGCTTGATCGCCGGTAAGATTAATCAGCTTTGGCATATACGCGCTCCTTGAATGGGTCCATGCCAATACGGCGATAAGTGTCGATGAAAAGTTCATCTTCGCTGCGATTCTCAACAAAAACATCAATCAACTTGGTGATAACATTCGGCATGTCTGCGCGCGCGAACGATGGGCCAAGGATCTTGCCGATGGAGGCATCTCGACCTGAATCACCACCTAGGGACACTTGGTAGAACTCTTGGCCTCGCTTATCTACACCTAGTACTCCAATGTTACCAACGTGATGGTGACCACAAGCATTC
>NZ_LWGF01000803.1:0-2020 GCF_001635355.1 Oleiphilus sp. HI0125 | reverse complement strand
GAATTCCGCCACCGATTTGAATCGGTAAATTCGGAAAGCGCTTAGCAATGGCATTTACGATCTCAGCATGAACAGGCACACCATCAAATGCGCCGTTTAAATCCACCAAATGCAGTCGACGTGCACCTTGATCCATCCAGCGACCAGCCATATCAACAGGATCATCGGAAAATACCGTAGAGTCGTCCATACGACCTTGGCGTAATCGAACACACTTGCCGTCTTTAAGATCAATTGCAGGGATAATTAACATATTTATTTCCAAACCAATGCCAGCTTAAAGCTGACCATTCCATTCACTAAAATTCTTAAGTAGTTGCAAGCCAGCATGCTGACTTTTCTCAGGGTGAAACTGCGTCGCAAAGACATTATTTCGCATAATAGCAGCGCTCAAATCGACACCGTAACGCGTCGTACCCGCAACGAGATTTTGATCAATACTAGTTGGCACGTAGTAGCTGTGCACAAAATAAAATCGAGACTGATTGTCAATGCCATGCCACAGCGGATGATCACGCTGTTCCACTTGATTCCACCCCATATGAGGCACTTTCAAACGCTGACCATTTTCACGTAAGTCATCGCCAAAAAACTTTACTTGTCCATCGAACAAGCCCAAGCAATCAACGCCACTATTCTCTTCACTGCTTTGCATCAAGGCCTGCATGCCGACACAAATACCTAGAAAAGGTCGATCTTTGGAAACTTTGGAAACAATTTCATCGACACCCAAACGCTTGATCTCAGCCATACAATCACGCATCGCGCCGACACCCGGCAATACAACGCGATCAGCTGATTCAATCACAGACGGGTCAGAAGTAACTTGAATTGAAGAACCACAGACATGTTCAAACGCACTCGCAACGGAGTGAAGGTTACCCATGCCATAATCAATAATTGCAATAGAACTCATGCTTTGACTTACCTAAGAAGCGTCTTTGCAATCATGCAAAGACGCTTAGAAAGAACGTACTTGTACAGCTTAAAGCGTACCCTTTGTAGACGGCATCATACCTGCCATTCGATCATCGAATTCGAGCGCCATGCGCAGTGCTCGACCGAAAGCTTTAAACACGGTTTCGATTTGGTGATGCGCATTCTTACCTTTCAAGTTGTCGATGTGCAGAGTCACCCACGCGTGGTTTACAAAGCCTTGGAAAAACTCATAAAACAGATCGCAATCAAAACCACCAACAGAGCCTTTTACAAATGGAACATCCATTTCGAGTCCAGGGCGGCCAGAGAAATCAATCACTACGCGCGACAATGCTTCATCAAGCGGCACGTATGCATGCCCATAACGACGAATGCCTTTTTTATCTCCGACAGCCTTAGCGAAAGCTTGTCCTAGAGTGATACCTAAATCTTCAACAGAGTGGTGATCATCGATATGTAAATCACCTTTCACACGCGCTTCAATGTCGATCAAACCATGGCGACAAATCTGATCCAACATGTGCTCTAAAAATGGCATACCAGTGTCGAACTTTGCTTCACCTGTACCATCAAGATTTATTGATACGCTAATTTGCGTCTCTAAGGTATTACGCTCTACTTGCGCTGTTCTGGCGCTCATGTATCACTCCAATTTCTGCATATTAAACAACTGACTAGGCATTTTTATCACACCTTTATCAGCAGGCTCGCGATTATAGCCTTTATGCCTCTGTCTTCCTACCGCCAAAAACAAGAAACCCCCAGTAAAAACTGAGGGTTTTCATGCATTTCGCTTCACTTAGCTATTCAATGCACTTTCAATATTCTCGACGTAGGTATCTACCATACGTACGAATTCGCTTTTAACCACTGGGCTAATGGCCATCTTAAGCAATTTTGGCAATGGCAACTCGAGTTCTGCAGAGCTGCTCAAAGTTAGCTCTGTGCCGCCATCTACTTCAGTTAAAGACCAACCACCAGAAACCTGAGCGTTACCCTCGCCTTTAACGGCCGTCCATTCAACTGAACCATTCGCTTCATCTGACACGTATTTGCTCGCATAAATGGTTTGCAAAGCGTG
>NZ_LWGF01000802.1:0-37721 GCF_001635355.1 Oleiphilus sp. HI0125 | reverse complement strand
TATACTGTATGTATATACAGGTGTTTAGTAATGAGTGATTTAATTAATTTAGTCGATGTTTTGCAGCAAAAACGATTGCTATGGCAAGGGCGTGAGCAACCATCAAGCCCCGTATTGGCTTCGTCTGGCTATGCCGTTTTTGATGAGAAATTAGCAGGCGGGTTTCCTGAAACAGGGGTCGTGAGTATTGAAAGTCAGGTAGGCATTGGTGAATTAAGGTTTCTTTCATCAAGGATATTAAAGGAGCAGAGCAAGAATAATGACACGCGTTTATTGGTTTTTATCAATCCCCCTGGCGTGTTATGCGCTGAGTTTTTTCATCATCAAAATTTTGATGTGAGTAAGATCTTATTGATCCAACCTAAGCAAAAAAATGATGCACTTTGGGCCGCAGAACAATGCTTAAAGAGTGGTGCTTGCGATGCTGTGTTGTTATGGCAAAACCAATTTGAAGTGCATCAAATAAAGCGTTTACAGCTGGCGTGTGAAGAAGGAAAGAGTTTGCAGTTTTTAATGCAGACGAAGGCGCAAAGTGGTCTGTCGCTACCGGTGTCATTAAGCATGTGTTTGACTGCAAGCCCGCAAGGTTTAAACGTAAGAATCAATAAACGTAAGGGAGCTTGGGACTTACCTGCGTTTACCTTAGATATGTCTCAATATTGGCCTACGTTTTCTCTGATACAACAAAAGCCTGCTTCTAACGTCATCCGTTTTCCGCAAACGCAACATCGCCAAGGCTTGTAAAAGGTGTTGTATGTCTCTGTGGATATATCTTCATTTTCCGGCCTTACAGCTTAACGCGCTCCAGTCTTCACCGAATGGTGATGCACTTAATACATCGCAAGGCATGATTGTGGTGGAGGGACGTAAAAACGAAATCATTCAGATGAACCAACGTGCCTCAGAGAATGGCGTCTGTTTAGGAATGGGGCTCGCGACAGCTGCGTCTATGTGTGAAGGGCTGTATGTCATTGAATATGATTCGGCACTTGAATCGGAAAAGCTTAAAGAGATTGCGCATTGGCTGTATATGGTGACGGCTAATATTAGCTTGGTGCCTCCGAATGGCATTCTGTTGCAAGCGAGTAACATGTTAACGCTTTACGATGGTCTAGCTAACTACTGGCAAGCTTTGGTTGATCAGCTCAAACATTTACCGTTTGAGTATTCCTTTGCTTCAGGGTTTTCCCCTTTTGCGGCACGCATGTTAGCCGGGAAAAGCTTTAATCAAATTTCTCAGTCTGAGCGTGCTTTATTTCAGGCAGTAAAGCAGTGTGATTTGTCAGAAACCGAGTTGAGCTCAAAACATATTACAACCTTAAATCGGGTAGGTGTTCATAGCATTGCGGATCTGCTACGTATTCCTTTGCCTGATATTGCTAAACGTTTTGGGTCTGATTTGGTGAATTATGTGGGGCGACTAACTGGGCTGTTTCATCATGTGATCGATTTTTACCATCCACCTAAGCAGTTTCAGCGAAGGTTCGATTTGTTATTTGAAATTATCAATCTGAAACTCTTGGAAAAGCCTTTACTCAAGCTACTCGCATTGCTCGAAAGCTTCTTAATAATGCGTGATCAATATGCGCATGAGCTGCAACTAGAGCTGTACTTGCGCGATGGCAATACTTCTACAGTGTTAGTGACTTCTGCTGCCGGTGAATACCAAAGTAAGGCTTGGTTGAGTTTATTCGTATTGAAACTTGAGTCCATGAAAGTGACTTCTCCAGTGATACGTATTAGTTTGAGTGCTGTTCGTGTGGCGGCTAAGCAAGGCGAGGTCAGTGATTTATTTGATGGTAAGCAGGGGGCTTTATCGCCTTTAGAGCTTTTGTCTGTGCTGCAAGCTAAACTAGGTAATGAGTCTGTGAAAGGCATACAGGTGACGGAGGACCCACGGCCGCATCTTAGCTCTGCATTGTGCACACCATTGGAAAAAGCACCGTCGACGGTTCAGCCTGATCAAAGCTTGTTACGACCAAGTATTCTTCTGCCACGCCCGAAACCTTTGCGTGAAAAGGTCGCCATCATTAAAGGGCCTGAGCGTTTGTCTACTGGGTGGTGGGATGGTCAGGCAATGATTCGAGATTACTTTATTGTGCGAGCTGAGAACGGACGTTGGTTATGGGTATATCGAACGCCTAAACAGCAGTGGTTTTTGCATGGGATGTTTAGCTGATGTACGGACGATATGCGGAGCTGTTTTGCCAGAGCAATTTTTCTTTTCTTGAGGGTGCATCACATCCTGAAGAACTCGTGATGCAAGCGAATTTTTTGAATTATGACGCGATCGCTATCACTGATGAGTGCTCGGTTGCTGGTGTTGTACGCGCGTTTACTGCCATCAAACAACATAAATTAAATGTGCAATTAATTGTGGGCAGTTTGTTGCGATTAGATGATAGCTTGAGTCTTGTTTTGTTATGTCCGAATCGTTTGGCATATGCAGAGCTATGTCGTTTGATCACCAATGCTAGACGACGTGCACATAAAGGAAGCTATGAATTATCTGAGTGGGATTTGATGTCTATCAAACACTGCTTTGCGATTTGGCTTCCGAAGGGAAATGATCATGACGCACATTGGGGAGCATGGTTAAAGAAATATTATCCTGAGCGTCTCTGGGTGGGTGTTCAGCGTCATTTGCAGCACAACGATAAAGATTATACACAGCACTGTCGTGCACTCGCTGAACACTTCCATATTCCGATTACAGCGTGCGGAGGAGTGCTCATGCATTCTGCTACGCGCTTGCCTTTACAGCACACTCTCACAGCGATTTGTCATGGCATAAGCCTGCAAGAGTCAGGGCATTTGTTGTTAAAAAATACGGAGCGTTCTTTGCGCTCTAAGAAAAAACTCAATGCCATTTTTGATGAAGCTCTGCTATATGAAAGCGTGCTGATTGCTCAGCATTGTGTGTTTGATATGGCGGAGCTGCGTTATGAGTATCCACACGAGTTAGTTCCTAAAAATGAGACGCCAATGTCTTATCTGCGAAAACTCGTCGATAAAGGTATCGCATTTCGATTTCCTGAGGGCATTAGTGACGAGATTCAGGCGATTATCGACAAAGAGCTTAAGTTGATAGAAGAGCTGAATTATCCGTTCTTTTTTCTAACGATTCATGACGTGGTGATGTTCGCTAAGCGACAAGGGATTTTGTATCAAGGGCGTGGTTCATCCGCGAATTCGGTTGTGTGTTATTGCCTTGAGATTACCTCGGTTGATCCAAGCCAAATATCTGTACTGTTTGAACGATTCATTAGTAAAGAGCGGGATGAACCACCAGATATCGATGTTGATTTTGAGCACGAACGGCGTGAAGAAATCATTCAATATATTTATCAAAAATATGGTCGAGAGCGCGCTGCACTAGCCGCAACAGTGATTAGTTATAGATTCAAAAGCGCCGTTCGAGATGTTGGGAAAGCGCTAGGCATCGCTGAAACACAGTTGGATTTTTTTATTAAAAATGTCAATCGGCGTGATCGCTCTTTGGGCTGGCAGGCGCAAATTATTGAACTAGGCCTACAGCCCGACTCTTTAAAGGGAAAACAATTCATTCAGCTGGTCAATGATATTGTTGGTTTTCCTCGTCATTTATCACAGCACGTTGGTGGCTTTGTCATTTCCTCTGGACCCTTATATGAATTGGTTCCAGTTGAAAATGCCAGTATGGCAGAACGTACAGTGATTCAATGGGACAAAGACGATTTAGAAAGTTTAGGCTTGCTGAAGGTCGATGTGCTTGCGTTAGGCATGCTAACAGCGATTAGAAAGTCATTTGACTTGATACACCATTACTATGGTCGTCGTTTGAGTTTGGCAGATTTAACACGCATGCAAGACGATCCAAATGTTTATGCCATGATCCAAAATGCAGATACGGTTGGCGTGTTTCAAATAGAGTCTCGTGCACAAATGAGTATGTTGCCGCGCTTAAAGCCTAAAACCTATTACGACTTGGTGATTCAAATTGCAATTGTTCGTCCGGGGCCGATACAGGGCGATATGGTGCACCCTTTTTTAAAGCGTAGAAACGGCGAAGAGCCTATTGAATATCCCTCCGATGCTGTGAAAGAAGTATTGGCGCGCACACTGGGAGTGCCGATATTTCAGGAGCAGGTCATCAAGCTTGCCATGGTCGCAGCAGGTTTCACTGGTGGTGAGGCTGATCAATTGCGTCGCGCGATGGCAGCTTGGAAGAAGACTGGGGAGTTATTTCAGTTCAAGAATAAGCTGATAAAAGGAATGTTAGAGCGTGGCTACGAGTTGAGCTTTGCTGAGAAAATTTTTGAGCAAATTTGTGGTTTTGGTGAATACGGTTTTCCTGAGAGTCATTCTGCCTCGTTTGCGGTGCTGGCCTACGCATCTGCATGGCTGAAATACTATTATCCTGAGGCGTTTTATACCGCACTGCTAAATAGTTTGCCCATGGGCTTTTACAGTGCTTCGCAATTGGTACAAGACGCGCAACGTCATCATGTTTCTATACAGCCTGTATGCATTAATCGATCGATGATTGATCATGATCTACAAGGTGAAAACGCGAAAGTTATTCGCTTGGGCTTTCGTTTAGTAAAAGGGTTAAGCGTCGAAGGGCAAAACTTACTTGTTCGTGAGCGACCGCCCTTAGGTTTTAAATCTGTGAGCGAAGTGAAAGCGATCGGTCTATCTCGAAGAGATTTAGAGTCTTTGGCTTCTGCAGATGCGTTTAGATGTTTATCGGATAATCGTTATGAAACACGTTGGCAATTAATGAACCCTGAAAATTCATTGCCATTTATGTCGAGCACCGTTGCAGAGGAGCCGATAGGTGATTTCAGGTTTAAGCCAAAGGATATTGAAAATCTCACGGAAGACTATGCCTCATTAGGCTTATCTCTCGATCATCATCCGATAACCTTAATGGAAAAAGCAAACCTACTGGGAAACTTTGTGCGATCGAATCAGCTTAGCCGTGTTGAGCATAAAAGTTTTGTGGATGTCGTTGGCTTGGTGACTGGCAGGCAATCACCAGGTACCGCTTCAGGGGTTACATTTATGACCCTAGAGGATGATACCGGGAATATAAATGTTGTTGTTTGGGCTGGCACCGCCAGAGCGCAAAAGCAGCCTTTTTTGATGGCGAAGGTGCTCAAAATTAAAGGGATTCTCGAGCGAGAAGGGGATGTTGTGCATGTTATTGCAGGTAAATTGACTGACATGACGCAGCATCTTAGTCAGCTTCGTGTTTCATCGAGAGACTTTCATTAGTTGGAAGATAAGTTAAGCTTATTTTTAGATAAGAAAAATAAGCTTTTTTATTCCTAATGAATGAAGTTTACTTACCTTTCAGTGCAATATTTTAGTATTTACTGACTAGGTAAGGATAAATATATGAGCGATAAAAAAGTAGCACTTATCGTTGGTGCTGGAGATGCTATTGGCAGTGCGATCGCTAGAGAGTTTGCCCTGACGGGTTTGAGTGTATGCATGGTTCGTCGCAGTGAAGAGCTAGTCAAAGAGGCAGCCAAAGCACTTAATGATGAAGGCTATGAAGCACGTGGTTTTGGTGTGGATGCACGCAGCGAAGATGCAGTTCAGGAGCTATTCGAAAATATTGAGAACAACATCGGCGAAATCGGAGTGGTTGTATTTAATGTTGGGGCGAATGTGCCTATGAGTATTCTCGATACAAGTGCACGTAAGTTTTACAAGATATGGGAAATGGCTTGTTTCTCAGGTTTCCTTGTCGGAAGAGAAGCTGCTCGCGTAATGAGTCAGCGTAAGCGCGGAACGATTATCTTTACCGGTGCAACGGCAAGTGTACGAGGCGGCGCTATATTTGGCGCATTTGCCAGTGCAAAACATGGTCTCAGAGCCCTCGCTCAGTCAATGGCGCGAGAGCTTGGGCCAAAGAATATTCATGTTGCGCATGTTGTAATTGATGCGGCCGTAGACACACAGTGGATCCGTGAAAACCACCCCGAGTATCAAAAATTTGTAGAGAAGGATGGAGTCGTTCAACCTGCAGATTTGGCAAAAAATTATGTCATGCTTCATGAGCAACCACGCAACGCGTGGACCTTTGAGCTTGATGTCCGTCCATGGGTAGAGAAGTGGTAACGCTCTTACTATTAGTCAACCCAGCTTGAACGTAATTTATACATATAGGAATAACGATGAGTGATTCAGCAAAGCAAATTGAGTTTTATTTTGATTTTGGTAGCCCGACGGCTTACCTAGCGCACAAACAGCTCGCTAAGATGAGCGACAAATACAATGCTGATGTTGTTTATGAGCCAATGCTATTGGGCGCAGTACATAAAGCGACAAATAATACACCGCCGGGCTTGGTTCCTGCCAAAGGCAAGTACATGTTGTTAAGCGACATTCCGCGTTTCGTGCGTCGTTATGGTGTTGAATTCAAAATGAACCCGCACTTCCCAGTAAATACCCTGCAACTAATGCGTGGCGTATTTGCTGCAATGGAACTTGATTGTGTTGATGCCTATATCGATGTTGTCTATGACGCGATGTGGGTGAAAGGTCTGGATATGAGTAAGCCAGAGGTGATAGATGAAGTATTGACGGAGGCTGGCATTGACGCCGCTGCGTTTGCAGAGTTAATTCAACAAGACGAGATTAAAAATCAATTGAAAGAAGCCACAGAAGCAGCGGTTAAGCGCGGTTGTTTTGGTGCACCGACAATGTTCTTGGATAATGAAATGTACTTTGGCCAAGACCGTTTGGACTTTATCGAAGACGTCCTCAGCGCGTAATTTCGTTTCTGATCTGTGCCCTGTTTATTCATTGAACAAGGCACTCAGTTCAATAAATCAGCATTAATCACTTTCTATCAGACCTATTAAGGAGTAGCTTAGAAGCGCTTTGATAGGTATTTGTATGCAGTTACCTACGCATTCCAAGGCACTCGCTATTAAATAATAACGAATAAGAGGCCACGGTTTAGTGATGAATACTGCAACCAAAACGACCATTTTTATCTTCTGTGCACTATTTTCAGTGCAGTCTTTTGCTCTCGAAAAAAAGAAATATTGTCTTTGGGATCCTGTAGGGAAAACGGGGCCCGTAGTTGAGTTCTTTTCCGACCTTAAGCCAAAGGCTTTAGGATGGGGGCTTGATCTTGAATTCATCACTTATACCGATGAGAAAGTGGCATCTAATGATTTCAAGGCGGGCTTATGCGATGCAGTACATCTAACGGCGATACTCTCACGAAATTATGTGCCGTTCGCAGGCAGCCTTGACGCTATCGGAGGCATTTTGTCTGACGACGAATTGGATCGTGTACTGGTTACTCTAGCGAATCCTAAAGCGGGTAAATTGATGACCAACGGTAAATACGAAGTTGTGGCTTCGTTTCCGGTAGGATCCATGTTTGCTTTTGTGAATGATAAAAATATAGACACGGTCGCTGAATTTAGTGGCAAGAAAATTTCAGTGTTAAACGAAGATCCTCAGGCTTTGCAGTTGTCGAGCTTAGCTGGCGCCTCACCGGTTGGTACCTCGCTCGCAACGTTTTCAGGACAATTTAATAATGGAAACATCGATATTCTATTGATGCCAGCCTTGGCATATAACACTTTTGAACTGTACCAAGGGCTTGGGACAGATGGTGGAATTATTGATCATCGTTTCTATTATGGGATGCTTCAGACAGTCATTAATAAAGAACGATTCGATGATAACTTCGGCAATTTAATGCGTGAGTATGTAGTATCTCGTTTACCTTTCATCCACAAGCAGGTAAAAGATGCGGAAGCAGAAATACCTGCTAAGTATTGGATCAAAACCGATGCCGATACGAAGAAAGAGCTGGATCGTTTCAGTAAAGAAATTAGGGTGAGCTTGAAACAAGAAGGGAAGATGGATGCTAAGGCTTTGACGCTTCTTTGGAAGATTCGCTGCTCAAATGACCCCGCGCGATCTGAGTGTGCGGCGCCAGAGTAGGCCGATACGTTCTAAATAATTGAAGCATATTGCCAGCAACAGTCCTGATATCGCCCCAATCAAATGTGCTTCTGTTGCGATAGAGGTATCGTTGATGGCAAATACTTCGTACCCAAGTTTGACGGAAAGTAAAAATGCGAGAGATTTAGCGACTCTCGCATGTTTAATTGAAGAGCTAAATATCTGTTTCAGTATGCCAAAAGCCGCTAGGGCATGAAGGCAACCGCTTAAGCCAGTATAGGAAATGGATAGCGGAAAGAATAAATAGATAATCCATACCTGTGATCGCTATTCCGCTAATAACAAATACGAGATTTAGGGTTTTTATACTTTTTAGGCAAGGAAGTAGATAAACGAGTAACAATAAAGCAGCCATGTTTTGGCTTAAGTGAAGCCAAGTTAGATGGCTAAAGTGCGCGCTTATCAGTCGCCAATACTGCCCTTCGAAAACCGTACTGCCGTCATACTGTAGTGTTGTCGTTAAACCAAATATCTGAATTGAGATACATAGCAGAACGACAAAGATGTAAGAGAATTTAGTTTGGGACATCTTCAGTCAAACGTAATGAAATAAGGTCAACGTCACCTGCCATGCTTTGCCAGACTAAATCGAACATGCCATGTTTCATTGGACTTAAACTTATCCCGGCGCCATATGCGAGATGATAGTCTTCTTCAGTCGTGACGCTGTCTGTATCGCCTTTAATCTTAGGGTCTAGATAACCAACACCACCGAGAATAAATGGTGCGAACTGGCTTCCCCACAGTTGAGTAAAACGATATGTACCCGCGAGCTCTAGTACGCGATATTCAATGCTTACATCGTCATATAGTGGGTCTGATGAGTTTAGGTTGATTGTATGGAAGTCATAATAACGTAGAGTTATCGAAAACTGATTCGTAAATTGATATCCAACACCCACTGCAAATGCAGCGCCATGATCACGATTTTGTGTCCAAATATTAGATGGCGCTTCTGGTTCAAGGTTAGAGTACCCAAAACTTAGATCTGCAATGAATCCTTCAAAGAACTGGTCTTCAAGAGGGGCTTGAGTTGCTGTTTGCGGCGATGAATCTAGCTGTGACTCATCGGCTTGCGCATTAGAGCTGTTTAAACTTGTTATTAATGATGCTGCACAAACAAGTAAAAGAGACTGTGCGTGTTTATTACGCTTGGACATTAGATAGCTGCTAACGAGTAATGCAAACAATCCAATGAGCCAAGCCAGCCGACCCAGCTTTAGTTGCAACTTTTATTTCAGCTCCGGCTCTTGCTCCGGAATTGATTTGCACTGTTACTTTAGCAGGAGGGCTATGCTTCAGTCCGTTATCAACCGCATCATAAAAGAATTCATCGCTACCTATATATCCGGGGTCTGGGATAAAAGTGAAACTGCCATCCAAATTAATCGTGACAGCGCCATGGATTGGAGCTTTATGAAGCCTTGCTTCTAGGCACAATTATAAAGGTGCTGTTGTATTTTGATCGTCTGAATCAATCTCAAGAAGTCCTGGGGCGGGGCGATCTAGGGTTTCACCTTCGTGAATGGTATAGCTGTCCGCGCCCGCAGTAGGTTGTTGGTTGCTAGGAATACTTATCCATCCAGTAGAGACTACATCAATAGTTACATAAGCTGATTTTCCCGATAGCTCATATTCAAATTGGTCTTGCCCGTAGTATCCGTTGTTAGACATATAATCGAACGAGCCATCAGGGTTCAGCGTCACAGTTCCATGAAGCGCTTGGGCTTTGAGTGAAACGCTGAGACCTCCTGGTGTTGAATCATTGGCTTAGCACCCCGTTAGCGGTCGAAACAATTAAATTCACCCCTTCATTTGTTTGGTAATGATCTGCATGCGCATAAAGTGTCTCATGCTTTTCATATGCGCCTATATCGACGGATGCGCCTTGTGCGCGGAGCTCTCCAAGAAGGTCTTTAGAGATTGGTGCTCCATCTCCGTAGAGTGCATCTGCGGTATTTCCTTGATCGACTAAGGGAGTGGATAAGGCGTTAGGGACGAAACAATTTCTATTGAAGCTTGCATTGACGCAATGAAGCGGGGACAGATTGAGCGCTGAGTCATCACCGTTGATACGGGATAAATAGTTGTTATCGTTTACCGCTCGCGCGAATACTCCAGTATCGTCCCAGTTCGCGGGATAAACTAAAGGTATTGTGTTTGTTGCCGAGTTGGTAGAAAGAAGAAGATTGTTGCGTGCAATCAGCTGCGCACTTCCCGCTAATTCAATGTGTGTTCCTTGAAAGATTTGTCCGATATTGTTGATTGTTTTCGACGTGTAGTACCAGGTGCTGTTAGTTAACGTTAAATCTCCGTCTATCACTTTGATCGCGCGAGTAGGGGTTGCATCACGCCCATCATAAACTGAATTACTGATTTCTACGCTAGCGTTTTTGAATTCAAGCGCACCCGAATCTAAACCATCAAAATAGGAATCACGGATAATAACGTTCTTGCTTGTACTGTCAGTCATTGATACTAAGCGGTCAGAAGCGACCCTGATAGCGCGGTTAGAGTTGTTCGAAAAGGCAGAATTAATAATGGTGAGATCGTTGTTGATGACGAGATCTTGTTGTCCGTTGTTGACGAGATTATCAAAGATCAAACTATCTTTGATTGTAAGAGAACCTCCGAGACCATGCCCAATTAACAAGTCACTAGAACGTTGGCATACGAAGCCATAGATCGCGACGTTATCAAGTGTTACGTTGGCATTATCCGTATTGATAAACGTACTCATTCGGGTAAAGGCTAGATTCTCGATGCGAACATCAAGTGTCCGGCGCGCGCCATTTGCCCGGTTTACACGAAATAGCGTGCCGACTGGCTTGAGAATTGTTGCCCCGCCACCGCCTGGACCTTGATCAAACGGATAGCCCACATTTGTGAGGCCCGCAGTCGTAATCTAATGTTGGTGGTCATCGATAACGTGGCGTGAACTTCCAAGACCTTTGATCGTAATATCGTCAGTTACAAGAATTGGATTCTCAAAAGTGTAACGGCTTGAGCCGCCACCGGTACCGGGAACAATTGGGTTGCTGCTATCAAAGGAGCCCGGGACTTCAACAATATCTGCGCCTGGGTTGTTGTTTGCTTGCTCTATCGCCCAGCGTATAGATCCATTACCGCTCGACTTGGAATTTGTTACTTTATAGCTTGCCGCATGTGAAAAGCTTGAAATGCAGACGACAACTAGACCGACAATAACGCTGTAGAGACTCATTCATAGTGTCCAAAATTGATCAATGACAATATATAACTGTAGTTGATTCTAGGTGTTTTGCGCTAAGTACTTGTTCTCATTAAGAAAAGACCATCATCGAATTTATCGAAGCGTGAATACCAATGATGATAATGAAAATTGTTAGGGTAAGTATGGGGGAGCGGAGGCGCTATTTGGGAGGGTGAGCAATGTGCATGGCGAGTTGCTCGATTAAAAGCCACGCAGGCTCCGATCCAAACACGCCTTTTGATGCGTCATCGATTTTCTTAAGCATGAGCGTAAGATCGTTAATGCTTTTGGTGTTTAAGCGTTTTGCAGCCGAGACATAGTCTGCTTGCTGCTGGGCAAAGATGCGTTTGCCCTTAAGGTAGGCGTCAACGCGTTGTTGTTGCCCAATAAGAGGAATCAAACCTTCAAGCACACGGACGTCACGACTAAGTGGCCAGATCATAGTGATTGGCAGATTACCTTCAG
This sequence comes from Oleiphilus sp. HI0125, assembly GCF_001635355.1. NCBI lineage: Bacteria > Pseudomonadati > Pseudomonadota > Gammaproteobacteria > Oceanospirillales > Oleiphilaceae > Oleiphilus > Oleiphilus sp. HI0125. The sequence continues at coordinate 26,044 of NZ_LWGF01000802.1, read as the reverse complement.
CTTTCAAATGACCAACTATGCTAGCAGTTTTTTTTGCTTGGCCACTAAGCATGGCTTTACTTAAATCAAATACGTCATAGCGAGCAGAGTCTTTGACTTCGTCCAAGATCATGCCAACGCTAATTGTGTTGTTGCCATGTAAAATTGCGAGTTTGTCTAGCTCTTGTTTCGCCGCGAGCGGGTTGCCCTCTAGGCGAGCCGATAAAATTTCGAGCGCATCATAATCAATATTGAGCTTTAGTTTATTGGCGCGTTGACGCATGAATGTGAGAGTTTGCTGTGGTTTGATAGGCCACACTTGAGTTATGACCCCTAACTTATCAATGGCTTTACACCATTTAGCGCTACCGAGTGTCTTCTTATCAATTTTGCCCGCTTCGATTATCAGAACAGTGTCTTCAGGTGGTGCTTCGAGATATTGAACGAGTTTTTTTGAGCCTTCGGTACCGGGTTTGCCATTCGGCAATTTGAGCTCAATGATCCGCTTGGTTGCGAAAAGTGAGAGGGCATTACCTTCTTCTTGGAGAGTTTGCCAGTCGAAGCCCCGCTCAACCCGCAATACTTGTCGTTCGTAATAGCCTTGAGCTCGCGCCGCCGCGCGAATTTCATCTACGGCTTCTAATTGCAGCAGAGGTTCTTCGCCGCTGACCATGTAAACGGGCTTCAAGCCGCTTTTTAATTGCTGAGAAAGTTGTTCAGGTTTAACCTGCATCGTTGGCGCCGATACGGATGAGTGTTAGCTGACGAATGATTTCGCGCGCAATGCTTTTATCTAAGGCTTTCGTGAGCGTAGTTTTTTCGCGCTCTTTAGCGAGCAGGGCGTCTGAATTGTGACGATAAATACGACGAGCATTGATCTCGTTACTGTATTTGGATTTTGTATTGTTTGCTTCTGAGAAGGTGAATTTTACGAGACGGGTTATTTCGTATTCGTCAGCACTAGCATCTATGTTAATGGTGAATGCTCGTTCGGTGGAGCTTGCACTATCGATACTCAGTGTGAAGGTTGCATCATCATCCATCGTGACCTTATGCGCTTTAAGCTCGCGCTCTAAGGACTGACATAACTGCCAGTGCTCAGCTTGATCGCATTCAAAATTTACAGAGCTAAACCCGAGAGAGCCTAACTCTGCTGTGCGAACGTGAAATCCGCAACCTTGAATGAGCGCGCCGCTAGCGATAACGAGTAGCAGTGCTACCCGTTTTGTTGCGGCTTTGAAGAGCTTAGTTTGCAACGATGTTCACCAGTTTGTTAGGAACAACAATTACTTTGCGAATGGTGTTCCCTTCAAGGAATCTCTTGACGTTTTCGTCTTCCATCGCTTGTACTTCAAGCGCATCTTTACTGATATCGGCAGGAACTTCTAGCTTCGCACGAACCTTACCATTTACTTGTACAACGATTTGCTGACTTGTTTTTACAAGTGCACTTTCATCGCATAAAGGCCATGGCGCAGTGAGCACGTCGGCGTCATTTCCTAGTTCTTTCCATAGAGTATGACAGATATGCGGTGTAATCGGAGCTAGCAATAATACAGCGGTTTCAAGTGCTTCGTGAGAAACTGCACGGCCTTGCTCACTAACATCAACAAATTTACTAACGCTATTCATCAATTCCATAACAGCTGCGATGGCAGTGTTGAACGTAAGTCTACGGTTTAAATCGTCACTTACTTTTTTGATGGTTTCATGTGTCTTACGACGAACAGCTTTTTGTTCTTCGTTTAATGCATTCTGGTCAAGTTCAACTTTTCCGCCATTGGTCAGGTGGTTGTCGACATTTTTCCATAAACGCTTAAGGAATCGGTTAGCACCTTCTACTGCATTGTCTGACCATTCAAGCGATTGCTCAGGTGGAGCAGCAAACATCATGAACAAACGCACTGTGTCAGCACCGAATTGATCGATGATTGTTTGAGGATCAATACCGTTGTTTTTAGACTTCGACATTTTGCCCATGCCAGCGCTAAGAACTTCAGAGCCGTCTTCTAATTTGACATAGCGTGATACTTTGCCCTTGTCGTCAGTTTCTGCTTTAACGTCTGTTGGCGAAATCCAAATTTTTCCGCCTTGCTCATCTTCTTGATAGAAGCAATCAGCTAGCACCATGCCTTGACAAAGCAAGCGCTTAAACGGCTCATCACTTTCAACGAGACCAACATCACGTAATAGCTTGTGATAGAAACGAGAGTAGAGTAGGTGAAGAATCGCGTGCTCAATACCACCAATGTACTGATCCACAGGTAGCCAGTAGTTTGCTGCACTTGGATCAAGCATTTGATCATCTCTGTTCGGAGAACAATAGCGCGCGTAGTACCAAGATGACTCCATAAAGGTGTCGAAGGTATCGGTTTCACGGAATGCTGTTGCACCGTTATGGCTTGTCTTCGCCCACTCAGGATCACTCTTAATCGGTGATTTAACACCATCTAATTCAACATCTTCAGGAAGCTGTACAGGCAGCTCTTCTAGAGGCACAGGGATCTCAGTGCCGTCTTCCAAGTATTTCATTGGAATCGGTGCGCCCCAATAGCGTTGACGAGAGACACCCCAGTCACGTAAGCGGTAATTCACTTTGCGCGATCCAGTTCCAGTTTCTTCAAAGTGCTTCACAATTGCTTCGAATGCTTCAGCAGAGGTTAAGCCAGTAAATTCGCCGGAGTTTACAAGAACACCTTTGTCGGTGTAGGCCGACTCATGAATGTCAAGTTCTTCAACTTCTTCCGATGCGATAACTTGTTTAATTGGAAGCTTATACGTTTTTGCGAATTCATGGTCACGCTCGTCGTGCGCTGGTACAGACATAACTGCGCCTGAGCCGTAGTCCATTAATACGAAGTTCGCAGCCCAAATCGGGACTTCTTCACCTGTAATTGGGTGGATTGCTTTGAAGCCGGTAGGAAGACCTTTTTTCTCCATTGTCGCCATATCTGCTTCGGCAACTTTGTTTTTCTTGCATTCTTCGATGAACTCACGCAAGTCGGTGTTGTTTTCTGCACCACGTGTAGCAAGTGGGTGTTGAGCGGCTACCGCAACATACGTTACACCCATCAGAGTGTCTGGGCGTGTGGTATAAACGCTTAGCGTTTCGTCTGAGTCTTTGATGCCAAAGCTGAATTCAAGACCTTCTGATCGGCCAATCCAGTTGCGCTGCATCGTTTTAACTTGCTCAGGCCATTCGTCAAGTTGATCTAAGTCGTTAAGTAATTCTTCTGCATAATCGGTGATTTTGATAAACCACTGTGGGATTTCTTTGCGCTCGACAATTGCACCAGAACGCCAGCCCCGGCCATCGACAACTTGCTCGTTTGCAAGAACAGTTTGGTCAACTGGGTCCCAGTTAACAGTCGCGTTCTTTTTGTACACTAAGCCGCGCTCGTAAAGCTTAGTGAAGAACCATTGTTCCCACTTGTAGTATTCAGGGCGGCAGGTCGCTAATTCTCGATCCCAGTCATAACCAAAGCCTAATTGCTTAAGCTGACTTTTCATGTAATCAATGTTTTCGTATGTCCATTTAGCTGGAGCGACGCCGTTTTTGATTGCAGCGTTTTCTGCTGGAAGTCCAAAAGCATCCCAACCCATTGGTTGCATAACGTTTTTACCCATCATGCGCTGGTAACGAGAAACAACATCTCCAATCGTATAATTGCGTACGTGCCCCATGTGCAGCTTGCCGCTAGGGTATGGGAACATGGAAAGGCAGTAGTACTTTTCTTTAGACGAGTCCTCGGTTACAGCAAAGCTATTGTTTGCTTCCCAAAAATCTCGTGCATTCTGTTCTATTTCTTTCGGAGAGTATTGTTCTTGCATGCTTCTTCTTAAATCAATGGAATACGCAACACCGCTTATCTATAGTGCGGTGCAAAAATGGGCACATAGTTTATCTTAGTTTTATGTGTGGGTGTAGACGCTTCAAACCACAAAACGACAACAAAAATAATTGGTGAATGTTGTTGATAATGATTCGTATTGCGACTATCATTTGCTCCGTTGTTTAAGTGAGCGAAAATAATGTTAGTTTGTTTGTGTAAAGGTGTTTCTGACAGAGATATTCATTCTTTGATGGATGAAGGCAAAACTTCTTTTCGTCAGGTGCGCAATGAACTGGGTGTGGCGACAAGTTGTGGTCAGTGTGCATGTACTACTAAAGAAATTATAGAAAATAGATTGGCTCAAGATAACGACAATACTTCTCTCGACTTAGCCTACGCGGTAGTCATCTAACTGATACTGATTCGTATCATTATTCTCAACTTTTCAATAACTTAAACCTTGCATATACTTGCCCTGATTTTTTCGAAGGGAGGTTCGCTATGCAAGGTGATGTATCGGTTATTCAAAAATTAAACGATGTGCTCGCGGATGAGCTTATATCGATCAATCAATATTTTCTTCATGCTCGAATGGCCAAGAACTGGGGATTATCAGTTCTTGATAAGGTCGAGTACAAAAAATCCATCAAGGATATGAAACAAGCGGACGCGCTTATTGAGCGTATCTTGTTCTTGGAAGGTATCCCCAATCTCCAAAAATTAGGCAAGCTGTATATTGGCGAAGATGTTCCCGAGATTCTGTCTTGCGACTTGAGGTTTCAGACGCAGTCTTTGGCAACCCTTCGCGATGCGATCGAGCACTGCGAATCACAGCGCGATTATGTGAGTAGAGATGTCTTGCGCGAACTTTTGAGCTATGAGGAAGAGCATTTCGATTGGATTGAAACTCAGCGAGATCTCATCGAAAAGATGGGGCTCGAGAACTATACGCAATCATTGCTAGGCGAAGAATAGGGGTTTTGAAATGAAAGGTAATCAAAAAGTTGTCGATACATTGAGCAAACTTCTTGCTGGCGAACTCACCGCGGTCGATCAGTATTTTATCCATTCACGCATGTACGAAGACTGGGGGCTCAATAAGCTTTATGAGCGTCTTGATCATGAGCGTGAGGAAGAAACTGATCATGCTGACCAAATGATCCGTCGCATTTTATTTCTCGAAGGAACACCAAATCTTGGAGTACGAGAGCCTCTCAATGTTGGAGCTGACGTTGTTTCAATGCTGAAAAGTGATTTAAAAGTTGAGTACTCTGTTATTCAAAATCTTAAGGATGCGATCGCTCTCTGTGAGCAAGAACGTGATTATGAAACACGAGAAATGCTTCTGGGTCAGCTAAAAGACTCAGAGGAAGATCATGCCTATTGGCTGGAGAAGCAACTTGGTCTTATCGATAAAATTGGATTGCCCAATTATTTACAGTCGATGATGTAAGGCTGAATTGTGTAGGAAAAACGCGGTTTTTTAGCCGCGTTTTTTTATGCCGAAAGATATGACTAGAATTAATAAGCAGAAGATGAGTGTAGGTAGTGAGCCGAGCTTAGTGAATGGTGTGCTGCCTGCAAATGTCTTCACTCTTCCTTCGAGTGTTGCTTGCTTAAATTGAGGGATGGATGCGCTAATTTTTCCCGTTTCGTCGATAATTGCGGTTAAACCGTTGTTAGTTGCTCGAATCATGTATTTACCATTTTCGGCTGCACGAATTTGCGCGAGTTGTAAGTGTTGGTGTGGGCCAATAGATGCGCCAAACCACGCGTCGTTACTAATGGTAATTAAATAATCTGCGTTCGCGGCACGCGATGCCACAAAATCTGGATAAACCACCTCATAGCAAATAAAGGGTGACGTTAGATTTCCATTTTGGCGCAATAGCTCTTGATCTTGCTTTCCTTTGCGAAAATCTGACATTGGTAGGTCGAAAAACGCGATTAGACCTCTAAGTATGTCTTGTAGAGGTACGTACTCTCCAAAAGGCACAAGCTTTTGCTTGTGGTAGATGCCCGAGGCATCGCCAATTCCAATAATGCTGTTGTGCATCACAGGACGCTTTGCTTCAGCGTCCCAGCCCCGATAAGGAATGCCGGTAATGATAGACGTGTTGTTGGCTGTCGCCTGTTTCGACATTTTGTTTAGCAAAGGTTTTGCTTGGTTGTAGAAAGCAGGAAGAGCTGTCTCTGGCCAAACAATCAGATCTTTATCCCATTGCGCTGCTGACATCTGTTCTAGCAATGCAACTGTTTTAGGTTTTTGTGCGCGTTTCCACTTAAGTTCTTGAGGTATATTAAGCTGCAGTAGCGCGACATTGATGTCTTGGTTCTGATCTTTTGTCCAAGTAACGTGGTTTAAAGCTACGGGAGCTAGCCATAGCGCTATCAATAGTCCCGCTATTGGCCCTGCGATTCGAAGTGATGGCTTATTAAATAGGAGAAGTGCTAGCCCTGAAGTGATTGCTAGAGTATACGTTATGCCATAGCTACCGATTACTGGATAGTAACCATGTAGTGGGCCATGAAGTTGGGTATCTCCAACAAACAGCCAAGGGAAGCCTGTAAGAAATACACTTCGAACGAGATCGTTTAAGGTCCACAATGCTGCGAAGAGTAAGGTGTTAAGTACGGCTTGTTTAGTCTTTAGCTTTGCATACACATAAAACATCGCGCCATGGAATAAGCCTAAGAATGTGACGAATAGTAGCGTCAGAATTCCCGCCAAAGCTGGGTGCGCATGGCCATAGGTATTTATGCTCACGTACACCCAAGACGCGCCGCTAGCAAACAAGCCGAAGCCAAACAGCCATCCCTGATAAAAAGCACGTTTTCCTGTTAGTAAATGATTTGAAGATAGTGCTTTTGTAATGAATAAAAAAGCGACAAGCGAAATGATGCTTGCGGGCCAAAAATTGAATGGACTTAGACCTAAGGTCTGTAATGCGCCTGCTATAAAAATAGCAAGCGAGCAGAGAAGTGTTGCTCGCATTTTTGACTCGCTAGCGCTTCAGCGCGCTTTTATTTATTTTTCGAATTTTAAAAGACGTACTGTGCGGCTATCCGCGTTTAATACGGTGACTTTGAATCCTTCGAACAGCGTTTCGTCACCCCGATTTGGAAGGCAGCCGAAGCTTTTGATGACGCAGCCTCCGATGGTATCGAATTCATCATCAGGAATAAATGTGCCGAAGTGGTCGTTGAACTCTTCCACTGATGTGAGTGCTTTAACCGTCGACTCTGAATCGCTTAGAAGCTTAATATTCGCTTCCTCTTCGATATCGTGCTCATCTTCAATTTCGCCAACAATCTGTTCAAGAACATCTTCGATGGTTACTAAGCCCGACGTGACACCGTACTCGTCAATGACGATGGCCATGTGAATACGTTTTTTCTTAAAGTCTTTTAGTAGCTCGTTTAAGCGTTTGCTCTCTGGAATTTTAGAAGCAGGTCGAATCAGCTCTTGGATATCCTGACGCTTGAGTTCACCCTTGAGTGCGAGCGGTAGCAGGTCTTTAGCTAGCAAAACGCCTTCTACTTCATCATTTGATTCGCCGAATACTGGAAAACGGGAGTGCGCTGATTCGATGATGCTGCCGATGTAGTCTTCAGGATCAGCGTTAAGTTTGATGGCGATCATTTGTGAGCGAGGGATCATTACTTCACGCGCTTGCATTTGCGTGACTTGAATTGCGCCTTCAATGATGCTCAGAGCGTCGCTATCAAGAACGTTGCGCTGCTCGCTGTCTCGAAGTAATTCGAGAAGTTCTTCTGTGTTCTCAGGTTGATCGGAGAAAGCCTGAGAGATTCGTTCTAGCCAGCTCTTTGAAGCTGGCCCGGTACTCGGAGTGTCGTCGTTCATTAGTAGAACTAGTTTGCCTCTTACAAATAAGGATTATCGTAGCCTAAATCAGAGAGAATCGTAATTTCAAGTCTTTCCATCTCTTCAGCCTCGTCATCGTGAATGTGGTCATATCCTTGAAGGTGAAGCGTTCCGTGAATCACCATGTGCGCCCAATGCGCTTCCAGTTGTTTATCTTGTTCTTTTGCTTCTAGCTCAACAACGGGCTTACAGATAACTAGATCGCCAAGTAAATCGATCTCCACAAACTCGGGAGCTTCGAATGGGAATGACAATACGTTAGTCGATTTATCTTTACCGCGATACTCAAAATTAAGTGCGTGCGATTCTTCTTCTTCAACGATGCGTATCGTCATCTCGAGATGTTTCTCTCCCTGATACGCAGCGTTTGCCCAGCGCTCGAACTGATCAAGTGGAGGAAAATCGTTGTTACCGATTTCGATCTGTAAATCGATTGCGAGTTTGCTCATCTTAGCTCTGCTTTGCGTCGTGTTTGTCGTATGCTTCGACAATGCGCTGAACTAGAGGATGGCGCACTACGTCGGCCGAATTGAAATTCGTGACGCTGATGCCGGCAACATTGTTCAAGATTGTTTGGCATTCAGCGAGCCCGGACTTGGCGCCTTTAGGTAAGTCGGTTTGTGTAATGTCGCCAGTTATGATGGCGGTAGACCCAAAGCCGATACGTGTTAAAAACATTTTCATTTGCTCTGGTGTCGTGTTTTGGCTTTCATCCAGAATAATAAACGCGTTATTCAAGGTGCGCCCCCGCATAAACGCGAGTGGTGCGATTTCAATGACGTTTTTCTCGATTAGGCGCGCAACCTGCTCAAAGCCCAGCATGTCGTATAGTGCGTCATAAAGAGGGCGTAAGTAGGGGTCTACTTTTTGTGCTAGATCACCAGGGAGAAAACCGAGCTTCTCGCCGGCTTCTACAGCAGGACGTACCAAAAGAATTCGCTTTACTTCTTCTTTTTGTAAGGCTTCAACCGCACAAGCTACCGCGAGATAAGTTTTACCCGTGCCGGCGGGTCCAATACCGAAATTAATATCGTGCTGTTTGACGCGCTGAAGATACAAGATTTGATTTTGATTCCGCGCTTTGACTTGTAACTTAGGTGTTTTAATCACCGCATGAATATCGTTCATTGGCTGTGAAGTGACGAGCTCTTGCGCAGCTTCTTGAATATACAGTTGAACCTTTTCCAAAGAAATGTCGGGGGAGTGTTCAGTATCACGGTACAAATGCATCAGTATATTGAGACATGCTTGAGCTCGGGAATCATCTGTTGATGAAATGCTAAACAGCGCTCCGCGACGATTGATGCGTACGAGCAGTCGTTTTTCTAGATACTTGATGTTCTCATCAAATGGTCCGCAAAGCAGCGAAAGCCTCTGGTTGTCTTCAGGGCTCAAGTGCAAAGTCTTCTTTACACCTGTTGCAATAGAGCTAGTAGTCATTGTCGTCAATACGTTCGCCACGCAATGAGTTCGGATAAGCATCAACGATATCGACATCGATGAACCGACCAATTAGTGCAGAGTCGCTCCGATCTTGGTTTGCTTTGAAGTTGACCACGCGGTTGTTCTCAGTACGACCTTGCATTTCGCCTGGGTCTTTCTTAGAAAATCCAGTGACTAAAATGCGTTGTTGAGTACCGACCATGCGACGACTAATTTCATGTGCTTGTTGCGTAATGCGTTGCTGTAGTATGTGCAGGCGTTGTTTCTTCACTTCTTCTGATGTTTCGTCTGCTAGATCCGCAGCAGGTGTTCCAGGTCGAGCGCTGTAGATAAAGCTGAAAGATGTATCGAAGCCAATGTCGTTGATAAGCTTCATTGTATCTTCAAAGTCTTTTTCCGTTTCGCCCGGGAAGCCAATAATAAAGTCAGACGAAATGCTGATATCTGGACGATGCTTGCGTAAACGACGAATTTTAGATTTGTACTCTAACGCCATATGGCCGCGTTTCATTGCGGCCAAAATGCGATCGCTACCGCTTTGTACAGGAAGGTGCAGATGGCTTACGAGTTCCGGGACTGTTGCGTAAACATCAATCAATGCATCACTAAACTCAACAGGATGTGACGTGGTGTAACGAATACGATCGATCCCTTCAATGCCAGAGATAATGGTGATCAGCTCGGCAAGGTCCATGATGTCATCATCATGCGTGTTACCTTGATAGGCATTAACATTCTGACCCAGGAGGTTGATTTCACGTACGCCTTGTTCCGCAAGGTGGGCTACTTCCGCAATAACGTCGTCAGCTGGGCGACTGACTTCTTCGCCTCGGGTATATGGTACGACGCAAAATGTGCAATATTTACTGCAGCCTTCCATGATTGAAACGAATGCTGATGGTCCATCTACGCCAGGTGCAGGTAGATGATCGAACTTCTCTACTTCTGGGAAGGTGATATCCACAACACCTACATCAGAAGTCTTGGATGCATCAATCATCTCTGGAAGGCGATGAAGTGTTTGTGGACCGAATATTACATCAACATATGGGGCGCGATCTCGGATAGCTTCGCCTTCTTGGCTTGCTACGCAGCCGCCAACGCCGATCGTCAGTTCTGGATTTGTTTCTTTTAACTTCTTCCAACGACCAAGTTGGTGGAAAACCTTTTCTTGTGCTTTTTCACGAATAGAACAAGTGTTCAGCAACAAAATGTCTGCATCGTCAGGAGTGTCTGTCAACTCAACATCTTGATCGTCTTGAAGTAGATCTGCCATGCGCGCTGAATCATATTCGTTCATTTGGCAACCATGGGTTTTGATAAACAGCTTTTTGGTCATCGAAACTCTTAATACTCTTACGTGAAAAAAAGGGCGTGAATTATATCTAGTTAAACGCCCGAATTATAGCGGTTTTTTGTTACATGTGTTGGCAGGTTTCAGCGATGTTCTGAGCTGCTAAATGACTGACATTCGTTCGTTTTGTGCTATGATTCGCGACCTCGTTTTATCCGGTTTAGTAATGTTGTTTTATGGCTGCCAAGAAAACTTATAAAGTTGTTTTTTATAATCAGGACGAAGTGTTCGAAATATACGCTGCGCACGTTTTCCCGTCTGAAATGTATGGTTTCATAGAGCTTGAAGAAATTCTCTTTGGTGAGCGGTCGCAATTGTTAGTTGACCCTAGTGAAGAAAAGCTCAAATCTGAGTTTGCAGGGGTGACGCGCACATATGTGCCAATGAATGCAATTGTGCGCATTGATGAGGTAGAGCAGTGCGGAGTTCCTAAAGTAAAGCCAAGCCAGGTAGCGCAGTTTCCCGGCGGCAATAATTCCAAAAAATAAATAGTAAGGAGTAGGGTATGGGTAGTTCTCTTTTGCGTTATGCGCCAATGTATGCGGGCTTGCTTGCGATTTTAATTATTTACCTTGGTTATCGAGTCACTGCATTTCGCCGCGCTGAAAAGAAGAGCACAGAGCAAAACGATTGTTCTGTTGAGATGCGTTGTGCAATCCGTGCGCATGCAAATGCGCTCGAGAATATTCCACTCGCTTTAGTTTTGCTCTTCATGTTGGAACTTCAGTTCTTGAATCCAATTTTGATTCATGTTTTCGGCGGTATGTTTTTGCTGGGCCGCGTTCTTCATGCATGGGGTTTATCGCGTTTTGATGGGCCAAGTTTTGGTCGATTCTATGGCATGCTGCTGACATGGTTAGCGATGCTGGGCATGGCGATACTTAACATCTGGCTCTGCCTAATTCTATGACACCAGAGAGATACCGAAGGCTCCGCGAAACCTTAGATCGGCGCCAACCCGATTTAACAATTCTCGCGGAGCAGATCCACAAACCTCGTAATATTGCTGCTTTAGTTCGTACTGGTGATGCGGTCGGTATGCATGAGCTGCATATGGTCTGGCCGTGGGATAAGCATCGTCCATACTCGGGCACGGCAATGGGGAGTGATCGATGGGTTAACATCGTTCGGCATGAGTCGATGGATGCAGGTATCGAACTTCTCCAGACGCGCGGCCAAAAAGTTTATGCAGCACATTTGTCTGATACAGCGCTTGATTTTAGAGATGTAGATTACACCGAACCATGCGCCATTCTGATGGGGAATGAGAAAAAAGGCGTAAGTGATGAGGCTGCTCAGAAAGTTGATGGCCATATTATTATTCCCATGATGGGAATGGTTGAGTCATTTAATGTCTCAGTAGCCGCAGCGATTATTTTGAGCGAGGCGCAACGACAACGTGAAAAGAAAGGCATGTATCATCAGACGCGCCTTGATGATCATGAATATTGGCAAACTTATTTTCGTTGGGCCCACCCAAGGATAGCCGAGTATTGCCATCAAAACGATCTTGACTATCCTGCCATCAATGAAGAGGACGGTGAAATTGTCGATCCTTCCGGTTGGTATGCTCGAGTAAGAGCCACTTCTTAAGGTTATTTAGTGATTACGAAGCTTATTCGCTTGGCTGTGCCGATGATTGTTGGGCAGCTGGCCTTTGCGTCAATGGGATTTATCGACACGGTATTGTTAGGTCAACTAGGTGTCGATACTCTTGCCGGCGGCGCACTGGGCGCCATGGTGTTTCAGTTTTTTCATATTGTTGGTATCGGGGTGCTAACCGCAACTGCGAATCTAATCGCGTTTGAATTTGGTAAAGATCAGCCAGATGGCATCCAAACGGCGCTTTTATCTGGCGTTTTGTCAGTACTATTTCTGTCAGTAGTGTTTGGCTTAATAATTTCGAACGCAGAGCCGATATTGCTAGCTTTAGGACAAGACCCCTTAATTATTCCTATTACTTCTACTTATTTGGATATTATTGTATGGGCGCTACTACCAGCGTTTACCTTTATCCTGTTGCGTAGCCTCGCGCTAGGTTTGGGTGATCCCTCTGCAGTGCTTCCAGTAAGTATTCTTGCGGCGGCATCAAATTATCCTATTAGCTATGTGTTGATGACCGGTGCTTACGGCTTTCCGAAAATGGGGGTGCAAGGTGTGGCACTCGGCACCTTGATCGTTTCAATAATGATGGCGCTGGCGATGGCGGTGTTTATCTATAGAAAGGATGCGTTTAAGCCGTTTAAATTTTGGCGCCGTTGGAGACAGTTTCGGTTTTCAAATATCGTTGAAACCTACCGATTAGGCGTTCAAATAGCTATCGCGCATGCCATGGAAGTAGGCATGTTTTCGGCTGCGGCACTGTTGATTGGCGCAATGGGTGCTCAGGCGTTGGCTGCGCATCAGATAGTGCTTCAGTGCATCACGATGTCGTTTATGATTCCGCTTGGTTTATCGCAAGCTGTATCAGTGAAAGTCGGCAAGCATTACGGTGCAGGTAATCCGATTGAAACCAAGCAAGTGATTTTATACGCCCTAGTGATCGCGAGCGCGACAGCAAGCGCGGCAGGCTTGGTCTTTTGGTTGCTCCCTGATGTGTTGGTAGATCTTTTTGTTGATGAGGCATTAGGGCCAGACGAGTACCAGGCTCTAGTGGCCTTAGCTAGTTTGTTGTTACTGATTGGCGCCATGTTCCAATTGGTTGACGGGTGGCAGGTCGTTTTAATGGGTGTGCTCAGAGGCTTTAAACTTGGCGCATCTCCAACCATCGTCGCAACTGTTAGTTATTGGGGGCTTGGATTTCCTGCGGCTTATTTCCTGGGTGAGATGTTTGGCCCTGCCGGCGTATGGGCGGGCATGGGCTTAGGCTTAGGGTTAAGTGCAATCTTGTTATTTGGTCTTGTTGTTAAAACCTACAAGCGAGTGTTTTGAGCATACTTAATTGAAGAGCTAACGCTCTCGGCAAGAATACTCCACGCTCCATGTAGACCAAAGATCGAGCCATGCAGAGGATGCGTTATAGAGTAGAGCGTTGTCTAGCATGCTAAAAACAAAGTCCGTTGGAGTTACTTCGGTCGTGATTTGATTCCACTCCAGACCTGAGCACTCTTTATTTAACTGTAATGGGTTGCTCAGCTCGGCGACTGAAAAAATGGCGTGTTGATACCATTTTCTGTACCGAACACTGCTTGCTGCATCGTATTGTATGTCTGGCATATCTTCGGTAAACATACCTAGTGTCCAGTCAAAGCTTTGCTCAGGTTTTGGGTCGGGGACAACAGGGCCATTCTCAAAATGAATTACGGAACAGCCGCTTAGGCTTATCGTTGCTGCGATAGCAATGTATTTGGCTTGATGGAGGAAGTTCGTTTTCATGCTTATTTCACCTTCCGTTCGCACCACACCATTGCAGTACGTGGCATGTAGATTCCGAGTGTTCCGATTGCCCATGCAACATCAGTAAGCGTGTACTTGGTTTGTAGTTGTACGACTGGTCGGTTACGGCATACACGTTGCGTATTTACTTTGTGTTCACCAACAATTCCCCAGAGATAGAATGGCTTGCTTTCTTTATAGTGAGGACGATACAGGAAGTTAGGGTCTCCTGTTTCGGTGACAGTAATAGCTGCGCATGCAAATAACTGACTCGCAACAATGGCTAAAAGAACGATTCGTAAACACTTCATAGATGGTGATTTTTACTATTTGTTATTGCTATTAATTATACAGATCGGAGAGTAAGCGCACGTGATGCTGTCATCATTACGCGCGCTTGTTTTGAAGTTGTTAGTCTTCTTTATCCTTAATGAATTCGCTGAGTTGCTTCTTAAGCGATTTCGGAATTGCAGTAATGGTTAGCGTATCTGAGCTTTCGTCGTACAAAATCGTTTGCTGGAATAGGTCTGATGAAAATGAAAGACTTAACCCATTACCTTTGCCTGACAGGCGAACTAGGTGCTTTAACTTGCGCGTGTCAGGTCGCAATGCTTCTGTAGGTGCTATGTTAGCGCTCTGTTCAGCGAATTCTGCGAACTTGCTAGGCTTGTTTTCATCAAGGTAGCCTGAGAGTTCAGATAGTGGCACGGCTTCGCCCATTTGCTGCTGTTCAACACAAAAGTCATAAGCACGTTGGCGAACTTGCGCGGCCTCGTCTTTCTCTGTGTCTTTTGTGTAGTTCGAAAGAATTTCCATTAATGCTTCGGTTTCTTTCGCTATATCTACACTGTTTTCAAATCCAGCACTTTGTGAGAATGCCTCGCCTAGTTTAGAGGTGCCGCGGCCTTTTATGAGGCTTAGATAGGGAGTGTCATCGCTATCGCTTAACCAAGCGCTGATATCAACCTTAAGCGCTAATTCAAGCTTTGATGTGTTGAGATAGTCTACGGTGGTTAATTCCGAGTTTCCGTCGAGCATAAGTCCGCTAGAATCTTCCAGTAAGAATATCCAAAACCGGTCGCCATCCGCATGTTCTTCATCGACAAATAGTACGTGTCGATCAAAAATTTCAGGGGTTTTATTAGCTAGCTCACAGAGATGATTAAGCGCATTCGTTGTCAGGCTGGCGAAGCTCAAAGAGCCATCATTAAATTCTTTTAGCCATGGCGTGAATGGTGATTGAAGTTCGGTCTCCGAGAACCTACCAAAAGCCTTGCCTGCTCTGAATTGGAACAGCTTTTTGTATTGACTAAAAAGAGCTTGATGGTCTGCGTTAGCGTCTTTGGTTTCTGTGCCAGTTAGGATTTTTGCTGGTTGGTCGTCTTGCCATCGAGTAAGGCGATGGAAAACTAAGTGTCTGATTGCCATGAGGTAAGTACTAAAAAATTAAAGGAATGAAGGTGTAGTATTTTGGCGAATACTACACCTTTTTCAGTTTAAATCGACTTAATTGCGTCAACAATTTGTGATTCAGTTTCAGCGCTTAAAGTGAGGTCAGTATTTGACTGTGCTTCGCCCGCGTAGATAACAATTGCACTCGCAGCTTTAATGGCTGTTGCAGCCTCGTTCAAGCTTTCTTGGCTAGTGAATTGAGATGCGCTCAAAGTGATAGATGTAAGACCTTGATCGAACAGCTTACGTTCAGTCGCTTGAACCAATTGTTCGGCAAGCTCTCCTGTGCACGCAATGATCTTACCTTCGTGACCAAAGCGCTTGCTACGTTCCTGGGCGGTCACTTCAGTCCATTCTTGGGTGTCTGAACGTTCAGACTTGCTGACAATCATGCCCGCGCCAATCGTAACGTTGGTTAGACGGTCGATAATAATAAACGCACCGGTCGCCTTATTTTGATCATAAGGATCGAATGTCACCGCTTGATTAAGAGTCAGCTCACACAAAGAAATGCTATTTAATGCCAAGTTGTCGGCATCATTTTTCTCAAGCGTGTTAACGTCAACGGTGTGAATGATATTGTTGACCGAACCTGAGCTAAGCGTAGAGCCAAGCTTGATATCGATAAGCTTGCCAGGTTGAAGCTCCGCTTCGTTCATCCAAACGATGTTAGCCGTAAAGCTTTGACCTACGGAAGGTAAGTTGCTTGGCTTAACTAGCATATCTCCGCGAGATACGTCGATCTCATCGTTTAGAGTGATGGTGATTGCTTGACCAGCAAATGCATTTTCATGCTCGCCTTCATACGTGACAATCGATTTAACCGTGCTCTTCTTGCCAGATGGCAGGGCCATCAGTTCATCACCTTTGTTAACTTCACCAGAAGCCACAGTTCCGCAGAAACCACGGAAATTAAGGTTTGGACGGTTCACGTATTGAACGGGTAGGCGGAAGTCTTGAAAGTTTCTGTCTTCAGCCACCTGAACGTTTTCTAGAATGTCCATCAAAGGGGCGTCAGTGAACCAAGGAGTCAGTTCGCTATTAGAAACCACGTTCGTACCTTTCAACGCTGAAAGTGGAACAAAGCGGATGTCTTTGAGTTGTAGGTCAGACGCGAATTCAAGGTAATCAGCTTTGATTTCGTTGTAACGCTCTTCGCTATAGTCAACGAGGTCCATTTTGTTGATCGCAACGACTACGTGCTTAATACCTAAAAGAGAGGCAATAAAGCTATGACGGCGCGTTTGCGTCAGAACGCCATGACGTGCATCGATCAAGATAATAGCTAAGTCAGCCGTTGATGCACCTGTCGCCATGTTACGTGTGTATTGCTCGTGCCCAGGTGTGTCCGCGATGATAAATTTGCGTTTCGCTGTTGAGAAGTAACGGTACGCAACATCGATCGTGATGCCTTGCTCACGCTCAGCTTGTAGGCCATCTACAAGAAGTGCAAGGTCAATTTCACCCTCGTTGGTACCGCTCTTAACGCTGTCTTTTTTAATCGCTTCCAAATGATCTTCATAAATCATGTGAGAGTCGTGAAGTAGGCGGCCGATCAGTGTGCTTTTACCGTCGTCAACGCTACCACAGGTCAAAAGTCGCAAGAGCTCTTTTTGCTCATGCTGCTTCAGATATTCATTAATGTCTTCACTAATTAGTTCAGATTGGTGTGACATGATTATTCTCTTTGTTTGCCTGTAATCAGGCGTGCTACGTAATAAAATTATGTTGTTGCGTGTATGGTTCGCTCGCTAAAAACTATTAGAAATAGCCTTCGCGTTTTTTCTGCTCCATGGAGCCTGACGAATCATGGTCTATCACGCGGCCTTGACGCTCAGAGCTGGTGGTTAACAGCATCTCTTGAATGATATCTGGCAAAGTTTTCGCTTCAGACTCGACTGCGCCGGTTAGCGGGTAGCAGCCTAGCGTTCTAAATCGCACTGATTTCATCTCAGGGACTTCACCTTCTCTTAAGGGCATACGCTCATCGTCGACCATGATCAGTGTGCCGTCACGTTCAACAACAGGGCGCTTCTCTGAGAAGTAGAGTGGCACGATATCGATGTCTTCTAGGTGGATGTATTGCCAAATATCGAGCTCAGTCCAGTTTGAAAGTGGGAAAACACGAATGCTTTCGCCTTTATTAACTTTGCCGTTGTAGATATTCCAAAGTTCAGGACGCTGGTTCTTTGGATCCCACTGGTGGTTCTCGTCACGGAATGAATAGATACGTTCTTTTGCACGTGACTTCTCTTCATCACGACGTGCGCCACCGAATGCTGCATCAAACTTGTACTTATTAAGTGCTTGTTTGAGTGCTTGCGTCTTCATAATGTCGGTATGCTTCGCACTACCAACCGAGAAGGGACTAACGCCAGCTTTCACGCCTTCTTCATTTGTGTGGACGATTAAATCAAAGCCATACTTCTTGGCGACAACTTCATCGCGGAACTCGATCATTTCACGGAATTTCCACGTCGTGTCGACGTGTAATAGCGGAAATGGTGGTTTACCCGGAGCGAATGCTTTACGTGCTAGGTGAAGCATAACTGCTGAATCTTTACCGATAGAGTAAAGCATTACAGGGTTATCAAACTCGGCAGCAACTTCTCGAATAATGTGAATGCTTTCAGCTTCGAGTTGTTTAAGGTGCGTCATCTTATGGTCAGACATAGTTCCTCGATATCTTACAGTCGACTAATTATTAGGGCGCAACTATACCAGAAGCGTTTATTACCAAAAAAGCTTTATAGCCATATCTTTGTTATCTTTTTGGAATATAGATATATGCTTTCGCTAATTTGTCACACATATTCGTCAAGAGGCGGTAGTCTGAGTATAATTCGCGGCTTAGCATTTTTTGCTTCAGCTCGTGTTTGAGTTGTAGCTTTTATTATCGGGTAAAAAATGAACGTAACAGAATACATGTCAGCACTGGGTCAGTCGGCCCGCAAAGCAGCCGCAGAGATGGCTGCTGTGAGTACATCGCAGAAGAATCAAGCCTTGTTGGCGACTGCTGAAATTCTTGATCAACGCCGCGAAGAATTGGCGGCCGCAAATGCACAGGATCTTGAAAATGGTCTTAATAATGGGCTTGAACCTGCCATGCTTGATCGACTTGAGCTGACGCCTGCGCGTATCGACACGATGATTGAGGGGCTGAAACAAGTTGCGGCCTTACCTGACCCTATCGGCGTGATTAACGATCTTAAGTATATGCCGTCTGGTATTCAGGTAGGTAAGATGCGTGTACCTCTAGGTGTGATTGGTATTATTTACGAATCACGCCCGAATGTAACGGTTGAAGCTGCAAGCTTATGTATTAAGTCGGGTAACGCTACGATTTTGCGCGGTGGTTCCGAGGCAATCCACTCGAATAAGGCTGTTGCACAGTGTATCGCTGAAGGCCTGAAGCAGGCAGGTTTGTCAGAATCTGCCGTTCAAGTAGTGGAGACAACTGATCGCGCTGCCGTGGGTGAGTTAATCACTATGCCAGAGTATGTCGATGTAATTGTTCCTCGTGGTGGTAAAGGCTTGATTGAGAGAATTAGTCGTGATGCCAAAGTGACTGTTATTAAGCATTTAGACGGTATTTGCCATGTGTACTTAGATGCTGATGCTGACGCAGAGAAGGCACAACGTATTGCAATCAACGCCAAAACTCAGCGATACGGTACGTGTAATACTATGGAAACGCTTTTAGTTAACGTATCGCGAGCCGAAGAATTGTTACCTGCATTAGAGCAAGAGTACGCCCATATTGGTGTTGAGTTACGTGCTTGTGCGAAAGCTCAAAAAATTCTTAATTCTTGCGTAGCTGCGACTGAAGAAGATTGGGAAACCGAATATCTGGCGCCGATCTTATCAATTAAGATCGTTGAGGATATGGATGAGGCGATTGCTCATATTAACAAGTATGGCTCTCATCATACCGACTCCATCGTGACCGAAAACTATACGCGTGGTCGTGAGTTTATTACGCGTGTCGATTCAAGCTCGGTCATGATCAATGCATCAACTCGTTTTGCAGATGGCTTTGAGTACGGTTTGGGTGCTGAGATCGGTATTTCTACGGACAAGATTCATGCTCGTGGCCCAGTTGGTCTAGAGGGCCTAACTTCTGAAAAGTATGTCGTCTTGGGTGATGGGCATATTCGTACATAAGTTATGAATATTTTGTTCGGCGGGAGTTTTGATCCTGTTCATAATGGGCATCTGCGCGTAGCGACCGAGCTTTCAGAGTTGTTCGATGGCGCGCAGGTTTCTTTGCTACCGTGTCGGGATCCCGTCCACAAGCCGCGGGCAAATATCGATGCTGAAAGTCGATATAGAATGCTTGTAGCCGCAACTGAAGAATCTCCCAGCCTGGTTGTTTCTCGTATCGAGCTTGATGCAGAGTCAGACAGCTATACGATCAACACTTTGCAAGCTTTAAACTCTAATGAAGGGTTGATATTGGCGGTAGGAACAGACTCTGCGTTGAATATGCCTACTTGGCATCATGCAGAAGTATATAAAGATCTATGTAACGTCGTCGTGTTAGAGCGTCCCGATTACAGTAATGCGCAAATTGAAAACAACCTGAAAAGTTTGGGTTTTTCAATTGTTAGCTCGCCTGATGCGCTAAGATCTGCTAAAACCGGGTTAGCATTGATTGCGCGCGTAACGCAGTTGCAAATCTCTAGCTCAGATATTCGGCAAAGAGTTGCCGAAAACAAAAGCATTCGTTATTTGGTGCCTGATGCAGTGCAAGGCATTATTTGCGATAATGATTTTTATCAAATTTGAACCATTTTTTTGAGGCCAGTCCTTCCCTTTATGCAAGCAGATTCCATTAAAAACGTCGTTGTCGGCGCACTTGAAGATTTAAAAGCTGACAATATCAATATTTTGAACGTCAAAAAACGTACTAGCGTGACCGATTATATGGTGGTTGCCTCTGGTACTTCCTCTCGGCATGTTAAGTCTCTCGCTGACAACGTGCTAACCGAAGCTAAAGAGCAAGGTGTAAAGTCTGTAGGTGTTGAGGGTGATGCTAGCTCTGACTGGATTTTAGTGGACCTTGGTTCTGTCGTTGTTCACGTCATGCTCCCAGCAACGCGCACGTTCTATGACCTTGAGCGTTTTTGGGAAGGTGATGGCTCTGAAGGCGTAATGCCTTCGCCCGATGCGCGCTAAGATTTAGTCCAATGAAAGTTAAAGTTATCGCGGTTGGCACGAAAATGCCTAAGTGGGTAAATGAAGGAGCCTCAGAATTTACCAAGCGATTGCCGCGAGACTTTAAGATTGAGTTTATAGAGATCCCTTTAGGTAATCGAAGTAAAGGGGCTGATCTAAATAGAGCTATACAATTTGAGAGTAAAGCAATTTTAGACTCCTTGTCAGATCGAGATTGGGTTGTTGCGCTTGAGGTAAAAGGCAAGGATTGGAGTACTGAAGATCTTGCTGATCAAGTGACCAACTGGCGGATGCGTGGCGATAATGTCGCATTGTTAATCGGCGGCCCTGATGGACTCAGTGATGAGTGTAGACAGCGAGCAAATCAACAATGGTCTTTGTCTCCCTTAACTTTACCTCACCCTCTGGTTAGAGTTTTGTTAGCCGAGCAGTTGTATCGTGCATATTCGATTACGCAAAACCACCCATACCATCGTGCGTAAGTAAAATAAAAACCTTTTAAAAAGAGGCGCTCGGTGCGTAACTCTCACCACATCAAAGATGCTAATCGAGAGAAGTCGATTTTTGCTTTTCGTAGCGTCCTAGCGCTCATTATTGTGCTGGCCATGCTCGCAGCTTTAATTGCGAGGATGTATCACCTTCAGATTACCAATCATAGCCATTACCAGACTTTGTCCGATAAGAATCGCATGCAGTTGCGATCTGTCGCGCCGACTCGAGGTCTTATCTACGATCGAAATGGCGTTCTCTTAGCGGACAACCAGCCAATTTTTAGTTTGGCGCTTATTCCAGAGCAAGTAAATGACTTAGATTTCACCATAAAGCAGCTGGGTGAGATCATCGATCTGAAAGATCGGCACGTTACGGGATTTAAGAAGCGTTTAAAGAGATCTAGAAGGCCTTACAAGGAGGTTGTTCTAAAAAGTAAGCTCACCGAGGAGGAAATCGCGCGAATCGAAGTCCGTAGGCATACTCTACCAGGGGTTGAGGTGCAGGCTGAACTTGCGCGTTATTACCCGCTTGGGGAGGCGACTGCACATTCTATTGGCTACGTAGGGCGTATTAACGAAAAAGAACTGGCAAAGCTTGATCCTCAAAACTATTCGGCAACTAACTATATTGGGAAGCTCGGAGTAGAACGTTTCTATGAGTCGGAGTTGCATGGGAGCGTCGGTTTTGAAACGGTAGAAATCAACGCTAGCAACAGGATTCTAAGAAGTCTAGATCATCTCGCTTCAACGCCGGGCAAAGATCTTGTTCTGCACATGGATGCAAGACTTCAGTTGAGGGTTATGGAGTTGCTTGAGGGTAAGCGGGCTGCCTTAGTCGCCATCGAGCCAAAAACGGGTGGTGTCTTGGCTCAGGTAAGCACACCGAGTTACGACCCCAATAAATTCGTTACGGGCATTGATCATAAAAGCTATGGCTTACTTCGAGATTCTATTGATACGCCTTTGTTTAATCGTGCTTTAAAGGGACAGTACCCGCCAGGTTCGACGATTAAGCCAGTTGTTGGGTTGGCCGGCTTAGATGTAGGTGTTACTTCACGCGACTATACAATAAATGATAGAGGGCGTTACCAGTTAAAAAATGATGATCGCATTTACCGAAACTGGAAGCGTGAAGGTCACGGTATTATTAATTTAAAAGATGCGATTGCTGAGTCTAGCGACACTTATTTTTACGAGCTTGCTTTTAATATGGGTGTCGATCGAATGTCTAGGTATTTAGGATATTTTGGGTTTGGTTCTAATTTATCACTTGATGTTTCAGAGGGTAGGTCGGGGATCCTTCCATCAAGAGAGTGGAAGAGGGCTTGGCGGGGACTTCCATGGTATCCGGGCGATTCCTTAAATATGGGGATAGGTCAAGGGTTTATGCTTGCAACACCTTTTCAGCTCGCGACTATGACAGCTCTAATTGCCAATCATGGGCAATGGGTCGCGCCTCGACTATTAAAGAGTACGCGCGATGGGTCTATTGTGTTAAGTCAGCGTCCAGATAAAGGGAGTGATGTGGCGTTAAATAAACCTGATAACTGGGATTATATTGTCGAGACGATGGAAGAGGTTATGCATGGTAAGAAGGGGACTGCGAGAGCGAGTGGCGCTAGGTCCTCATACCGTATAGCAGGCAAGACAGGAACAGCTCAGGTGGTCGAAATTCCGCAGGGTGAGGAGTATGACGCAGAAGCGCTAGCAGAGCGTCATCGTGATCACGCATTATTTGTTGGTTTTGCGCCAGCAGATGATCCAGTCATTGCTGTCGCCGTGATTGTCGAAAATGGCGGAGGTGGTAGTTCTGCGGCCGCGCCGATTGCTCGTGCAGTATTTGACGAATGGATCAATGTTCTATCAGTTGATGCCGATCAAGGAGTCCTTCAGTGAGAGGAGATTTCTTGCGGCATATGCCGGGCGCGGATGCGAGTCTCGGTAAAGGGAAGTCGTTCTTTTACCGCCTGCATATCGACCCAATATTGCTTGGTCTTTTGTTAGCTTTGGTTGGCTTTGGTTTAGTGATCTTGTATAGCGCTGGTGGTGAGCGTTGGGCTTATGTAGAGCGCCAGGGGATCCGATTTTTGGCTGCGTTCGGTGTAATGTTCGTAGTAGCGCAGTTCGAGCCTAGTTTCTATAAACGTTGGTCTGTCGTGCTGTTTGTTCTGGGTGTTATCGCCTTATTAGGTGTGATGTTTTTTGGTGTCGGTGCAAAGGGGGCTCAGCGCTGGCTTCAACTGCCTGGCTTGCCGCGCTTTCAGCCTTCTGAGTTAATGAAGCTGATTGTGCCTATGATGGCGGCGTGGTATTTGTCTAGTCGTTATCTTCCTCCGAGTTTCAGAGATGTTTTTGTAACGCTCGTGCTGATCTTCGTGCCCGTGTTGTTAATTGTGCAGCAACCAGATTTGGGTACCTCGATATTAATTGCTTCGTCGGGCTTGTTCGTTATTTTATTTGCGGGCATATCATGGAAGGTAGTTGCTGGATTTGGAGCAATTGTCGCGTCCTGTTTGCCTGTTATGTGGCATTTTGTCATGCGTGATTACCAGAAGCAGCGTGTATTGACGTTTCTTGATCCCGAAAGCGACCCACTTGGAGCGGGTTGGAATATTATTCAATCAAAAACTGCGATTGGCTCAGGCGGTACTTGGGGTAAAGGCTGGCTTGAGGGTACGCAATCTCAGTTGAATTTTTTACCTGAAAGTCATACTGACTTTATCATTGCAGTGTGTGCGGAAGAGTTTGGCTTTGTCGGCGTTTTAGCTTTACTAGGCTTGTATTTGATGATCGTAGTTAGAGGTCTGTATATTGCCGTTAAAGCGCAAGATTCCTACAGCCGTCTGTTGGCAGGAAGTCTAATTCTGACGTTTTTTGTTTATGTCTTCGTCAACATCGGAATGGTGAGTGGAATTTTGCCAGTGGTTGGAGTTCCTTTGCCTTTGGTGAGTTACGGTGGCACCTCAGTAATTACTCTCATGGCAGCGTTCGGTGTAATTATGTCTATTCACACGCATCGTCGATTCTTGTCTAGATAAAACCTAAGCAAATCTTAATTCTAAAACTGGCTTTAGTGCATAGTAATTAGGGGGTGTGGCGCACTACACTAGAGCCGTTTTAAGTCCCTTACAAACTGAAGTCGTATCTCTATGAACTATCTGGTTTTTACGTTCGCGTTACTTTTTGCTCCCATTCTTGCTTTTGCTGATTATTCTCAGCACGAAAATGCTCAGTCCTTCATAGATATGATGGTTAAGGAGCATGGGTTTTCAGAGTCTGATATTCGATCTGCATTAACCGAGGCATCTCGAAAAGAATCGATATTGAAAGCAATCTCACGTCCAGCAGAGAAAACTTTAAACTGGGCTAAGTATTCCAAGATATTTTTGACAGAGTCTCGTATCAAACAGGGGCGTGAATTTCTAGAAGAATACGCGGAACCGCTAAAGCGCGCTGAAGATGAGTTTGGCGTTCCCAAGGAAATTATTACTGCAATTATTGGCGTGGAAACAAAATATGGGCGCAATAAAGGCAGTTATCGAGTAATAGATGCACTGGCGACGCTTGGGTTTGATTATCCACCTAGATCTAAATTCTTTTCTAGTGAGTTGAAAGAGATGTTCCTGCTGGCGCGCGAACAGGGCTTTAAAGTGACTGATTTGAAGGGGTCATACGCGGGTGCCATGGGGTATGGTCAATTCATTTCCAGTAGCTATCGCCATTATGCTGTTGATTTTGATGGCGATGGTGTCGTGGATATTTTAAATAACCCGATTGATGCCATTGGTAGTGTTGCCAATTATTTTAAACGCCATAAATGGAAATCGGATCAACCTGTCGCTAAACAGGTGTCGTTAAATGGTGTTGATTATGAGGGTCTGTTACATGACAAGCTTAAACCGAAATATGTCATGAAAGACTTACGTGATGCTGGTTATTCGGCCGATTCGGACATCTCAAACGAAGAAGCGATTAAACTGCTCGATTTAGTTGCTGTTGGTGGTGACGAGACATGGCTTACCTTCCACAATTTTTATGTGATTACGCGCTACAACCATAGCCATTTATATGCAATGGCTGTATTTCAATTAGCTGAGTCGTTTTAATGCGAGAGTTCCTCCGTCTTGGTTCTATCGTATTATTCTTAGTGTTAGCGGCTGCGTGTACAACAAAGCCAGAGCGTCAATATAAAATTGATCAGGATGTAGAGCCTCAAGGGGAGTTCGATGTATCCAGGGTACGGTTGGTTCAGCCCAAATGGGAGCCGCTTAGTCGCCAAGGAAATCAAAAAAATTATACCGTTCTCGGTAAACGTTATGAGGTTATGGCGAATGATGTTTCGTACGAGGATGTTGGCTATGCGTCTTGGTATGGTTTGAAATTTCATGATGAGCTAACTTCTAACGGGGAACGCTATGATATGTATAGCTTCTCTGCTGCACATAAATCCCTCCCTTTACCCAGTTACGTTAAAGTTACTAATCTCGAAAATGGTCGTGAACTTGTCGTTCGAGTAAATGATCGAGGTCCGTTTCATAGTGACCGTATCATAGATTTGTCTTACGCTGCTGCGATCAAGCTTGGTTATAAAGATCAAGGAACAGCCAAGGTGCGCTTGGAGCGTCTGTTTGTTCCTCAACCTTCTGCAGAGCAAGCTGATAATAGCCAACGCCCTGTAGAGAAAACGTCGGTTAATCTTCCGCCTAAAGAGATTCTTGCCCCGTATGTCCAAATTGCTGCGTTCTCTAGTTACGATTTGGCTGAGTCTATACGTCTTCGCGCTGAAAGTTATGTTCAAGATGTGCCAGTTTTCTTGGCGAAGGTTGAGGTAGATTCTGGGCTTTTATATCGAGTTCGGATCGGTCCTTTCGTGACAGATTCTGACGCGCAAGAGTTGGTGAATGTTCTTGTAAATGCAAAGATCGGCTCGCCGCAAGTCATCACTAGATCAACTGCGGCACCGGAGCGTTAAAAGTTTTATACATTAATGAATGCTTGTGCAGAATGCGTTAGACTTGCGCAGCATTAAAATAGACAGAATATATGGGGTTTT